>NZ_JBMDWJ010000147.1:0-43047 GCF_048595215.1 Siphonobacter sp. | reverse complement strand
CGAGCTGCGGATTGTGCACGGGAAAGGCGATGGTATCCTGCGTCAACTCCTTCGCAATCACCTGCGTACCTACGCTCAGGTAGCGGGTATGGCCGACGAACACCCCGACCGGGGTGGGGCAGGGGTTACGGTAGTTCAGATGAAATAACCTTACGGATTCCATAGCTTATGAAGGCTCATTCGTTCAAACTAGCGAACGAATGGGCCTTTTTGCTTTTCTGGTTCTTCGCTCTTTTTTCTCTAGTACATTCGTCGGAAAATGCTATTTTGCGGCCGTCCTTCGCGACTCTATGGTTCAGAATTTTTATCGAAACCGGTACTAACCAAACGAACGCTTTTTAGTTAAGTATTCAGAACCCCAGCCCGACTTTCAGGAAATTCTAAACCCTTACGGCCGTTCTGAAATAGGTTACTCATTTGCAGCCTTTTATCATTTGTTTTATACCACCTATGGCGAAGTCAAGCATTCAACTAGAACCTCAACCTCAGGAAAGTTTGTCCGGGCAATCGGCTGATCCGACTTCCTCTGTTTCTTTCAAAGCCGTCGAACCGCTCAGTCGCTTTTCTGAGTTCGATATTCATTTGTTTGCTTCGGGTAAACACTTTAAACTGTACGAAAAATTTGGCTCTCATGTCATGGAACACGAGGGCGTCACGGGCACGTATTTCGCCGTATGGGCTCCGAACGCCAAGTATGTATCCGTAATTGGAAACTTCAATTACTGGAATCGCGGAGCCAACGCTCTGTACGTACGCTATGACAGTTCGGGTGTTTGGGAGGGCTGGATTCCGAACGTAGGTAATGGCGAAGTGTACAAGTACTTCATCGTTTCCAACGCAGGGGAAGAAATGGAAAAAGGCGATCCGTACGCCCTGCGTTGGGAAGAGCCACCCTCCACGGCCAGTATTGTTTGGGATACTTGGTACGAATGGAACGATGCCGACTGGATGCAGACACGGGCCGAGAAGAATAAGCTCAACGCCCCCGTTTCGGTGTATGAAGTCCACCTGGGCTCCTGGTTACGCGACCCGCAGGACCCGGATCGTCGTTTACGCATTCCCGAATTTGCGGATCGTCTGGTTGATCACGTCAAAGAATGTGGCTTCACGCATGTCGAGTTCATGCCCGTGATGCAACACCCCTACGAACCTTCCTGGGGCTATCAGATTACGGGGTATTACGCCGCTAACAATAAATACGGTACGCCACAGGAGATGATGATGCTCTTCGAAAAACTGCATCAGAATGGCATTGGCGTAATTCTGGACTGGGTACCGAGTCACTTTCCGGGCGATACCACCGGATTGTTTTACTTCGATGGTTCACACCTGTACGAACACGCCGATCCCCGGCAGGGCTATCACCCCGACTGGAAATCGTATATCTTCAATTACGGTCGGAACGAAGTACGGAGCTTCCTGTTGTCAAACGCCGTTTTCTGGCTGGATCGCTACCACGTCGATGGCCTGCGGGTGGATGCCGTGGCTTCCATGCTGTATCTGGACTACTCCCGGAATGCGGGTGAGTGGATACCCAACGTGTTTGGGGGCCGCGAAAACCTGGAAGCGATTTCACTGTTTCGCGACCTCAATACGATCATTTATCAGGAATACCCCGACACGCAAACCATTGCCGAGGAGTCAACGGCGTTTCCGGGCGTATCGCGTCCGGTATATACGGGCGGGCTGGGCTTTGGTATGAAGTGGATGATGGGCTGGATGAACGATACGCTAAAGTATTTCGAACGAGATCCGGCGTACCGCAAGTATCACCAGGATCAGTTTACCTTCAGCACGGTTTACGGGTTTACCGAAAACTTCATGTTACCCCTCTCGCACGACGAAGTAGTCTACGGGAAAGAAGCACTGGTTTCGAAAATGCCTGGCGATGAATGGCAACGTTTCGCAAACCTTCGATTGTTGTTCACGTACATGTTTACGCATCCCGGAACTAAGCTGCTGTTTATGGGTGGCGAATTCGGTCAGACGTCGGAATGGAACTTTAAACAATCGCTGGACTGGCACCTCTTACAGTACCCGCCGCATTTGGGTATGAAAGCCTGCGTGACGGAATTGAATACTTTGTATAAGAAAGAACCAGCCCTCTTTGAGCATAGCTTCTCAGCCGAAGGTTTCGAGTGGATCGATACGACGGATCGCGAAAATACAGTGCTGGTGTACAGTCGCAAAGGCCATTCACCCACCGAAAAACTGGTGATTGTACTGAACATGACTCCGGTACCCCGTCCCAACTACCGCATTGGTGTACCGATGCAGGGGATGTATACCGAAATTTTCAACTCCGACGCCATTCGTTTCTGGGGTACGGGCAAGTACGAAAACGGTACCTACATGTCCGAAGCCATCACCTGGCAGGGCAAAGAGCAATCCATCAGCGTAAACATTCCCCCGCTGGCGGCGATTGTGTTGAAGGTTTGGTGAGGGTAGTTTTCAGTTTGCGGTTTTCCGTTTTCAGTTGAGTTTCATACTACCGATCGTCTTTGTAGAAACCAAGAATTAAAGCCCAGCGTAACTCTGAATTTGTACAGAGTTACGCTGGGCTTTTCGTTATGAGTCTTTGAGCCTTCGTATCGTCGTGACAAATAAGCTAACGACTCAACTGAAAACAGAAAACCGCAAACTGAAAACTAAATTGGATTCTGCTTCAAATTCCCATTCAGTACAATCTCTGATTCGGGAATGAGGTGGACGACCTGTTTGTCCGTAGCCGGGACGGTTTGCTGACCGGTCTGGATGTTGTGGTAGCCGGGATAGTTACGCACCAGACTCCGGTTGTTACGGTACAGATCATACGCCCGATGCCCTTCAAAGGCCAGCTCCAGCCGACGTTCCTGTAAGACTACGTCCAGCACTGACGGCAGGCCTTTCAAATCCGACGTACTGAACAAGGCCGTACCGCTCAGTCCCGCCCGCGTCCGAATGGTATTGGCATCGGCGATGGCCTGATCCAGCTGGCCCTTCTTGGCATAGGCTTCGGCCCGGTTCAAATACATTTCCGACAGGCGTAAAACGACGGGAGAACTGAGCGTAGGAATGCCACCCTGATTGGAGAACTTGGTAATGTATACCTTATCGATGCCATTTCGTTTTTCCTGCTGACCCGTCGAGGTCAGTTTCCGTACCAGAAAGGAACGACGCTGATCGCTCGGAAACTGATTGATTAAGTCCTGATAGGCTTGTGAAGCGTAAACTTCACCCCAGCCCACACCGCCCGGCGAGGTATAGTACATGGACCCAATGGCACTCCAGGTGCGGTCATCCCGAAGCGTATGCTTGATCGCAAAAATGATTTCGGGATTCTGCTCATTTTCGAGGGTATAAAAAGTCGGCACCTGCGTGGGCGTCGCCAGGGTATAACGCTTGCTATTAATAACCAGATTGGCTTCTTCAATCGCCAGATCGTTCTGATTCTGGTAGAGATACACGCGGGAAAGCAGGGCGTGGGCCGCCTCCGCCGTGGCGTAACTGCTGCTTTTGGCAATCGTCATCAGTGAGGCCGCCTTTTTCAGGTCTGCCACAATGAAATCGTAGACTGCTTTCACCGTAGCCCGGCTGGCGTTGTCATCGGGAGTCAGATCCGTTTTGATAACGATGCCCAAATTGCTTTCGGGGCTCTGCGTGTAGGGGCGACCAAACAGGCGTACCAGATCAAAGTGGATCATCGCCCGCAGAAACAGGTTTTCACCCAACAGCTGATTCAGTTCTTTCGACTGCCCCGCCGTAGTCGCCGTAATCACTTTATTACAGCCGATAATCGCGGCGTAACCTTTGCGGTAAATCTGCAGGGCATTGCCCTGATCGGCCGTATGGCGATAGGTATAGGTCAGAAATAGTGGATCGGTGGTGGTACCGCTCAACGTCACATTATCGCCCTGAAACTCATTCATGATGTAGAGATTCCGGGTATAATCCAGCGACTTGATGATGGTATAGTTGCCATCCGTAGCGGCCCGCAGCCCCTGTTCATTAGTCAGCAATTCCGACTCGGAGAGGCCGTCGTAGGGCGTTTTATCGATACTGCACGAAGCCAGCAACCCCAGAAAAAGCGGAAGCGTACGGATAAGAGAGGAGGTCTTCATACGAAGAAAAGATTAGAAGCTCAGTTGAATACCAAAGACGAATTTTTTGCTGAACGGATATTTCGTACCCACTTCACCCGTGCCCGGGATGTCGGGATCAATCCCCGAAAACTTGGTAATTGTGAACAAGTTATCCGCCGACGCCGTCAGCCGAAGGCCCCCCAGCTTAGCTTTTTGCAGGCGTTCCGAAGGGAAGTCATAGCTCAAACTGATGTTCCGTAGTCGCAGGTAATTACCATTTTCGAGGAAGCGGGACGAAGGGCGTTGGGAGTTGTTGTTGCCGCCCAGTACGTAACGGGGGTGCGTGGCCACATCGCCGGGCTGCTGCCAGCGGGACCAGCCGTTAGACAGAGCCATGAGGCTGTAGCGATCATACGCTCCATCGCTGTCGAACAACTGACGATCCCCGTTGTAGATCATCGCTCCGGTTGAGTACGAGAAAAAGGCATTCAGTTCCAGGTTTTTCCAGGTCAGTACCTGCCGGATTCCACCGAAGAGTTTGGGGTTGGCGTTACTGCCGATGAATTGCAGGGTGGCTTCGTTATAATTCCCCGTTGAACTGGCCGTCCCGTCGGCATTGACTTTCTCCCACAACGGATTGCCTGTTTGTGTATCCACGCCCAGCCAACGCCGCATGTACCAGCTATTCAGGGGTTGGTTCAGGGCATAAGGACGTAAGCTGTTGGCAATAAAATCGGTGTTGCCGTAAAGTTCCGTCAGCTCATTGCGGTTCATACCCGCGTTGATTTCCATCAGCCATTTGAAGTTCTTTTTCTGAATGACATCCCCGGAAAAGACTACCTCCAGACCCCGGTTTCGAACGGCTCCGATGTTTTCGGTGATGTACGCGTACCCGCTCGTGCCCTGTAGCGGACGGTTGAACAACAGGTTGTTCGTCAGACGATTATACACATCCACCGTCACGGACAATCGCTTCCAGAGCGTTACATCCACACCCAGGTTGGCATTGTTGGAAACCTCCCAGGAAAGGTTCGGATTCTCAATTCGTGTGGGATACGCCGAAGGCACGCCCGCGTACTGATCGGTCAGGTTGTACAGGCCCTGAGCCGCGTAATCGCTGATACCGTCGGCGTTGCCCGTGGTACCGTAGCTCAGGCGAAGTTTCAGGTTATTGATGGTACGGTGATTGGCCAGAAAGCTTTCGTTGGAAACATTCCAGGTAAAACCGACGGCATAGAAATTTCCGAACTTCTTATTGCGACCAAACTTGGACGAGCCATCCCGCCGAAACGAGGTCGTCACGATGTACTTGTCGTTGTAGCCGTAATTGGCCTGAAACAGATACGAAGAAAACGCATTGTCATTTTTGGTACCCTGAATGCTCTCGGGCTGGGAGGCCGCATCCAGAATATCCAGCCCGGAAAAAATACCCTTTCCCGTAGCACCCAGCGATTGGTAGTAATACGTCTGATACTCATACCCAGCCAATCCATCGAGCGTATGGCCTCCGGCAAATTCATGTTTGAAACGCAGGAGATTGGAAGTCAGCAGGGTGTAATCCCGACTGTTGAACTGCGACAAGCGACCCTGTACGTCAGCGGCACTATTGCCTCGGGCATCTTCGGTACTCTCGGTTTCGTAAAATGTGGTTTGGGCCCGGTTGGTCGTCGAGAGCGTCAGCCAGGGCAAGAGTTCGTATTCGGCTTTGAACAACACGTCGCCAGCCAGCGTATTTTCTTTGAACTTCTCAAACTGCTGGTTGTAAATGAAGTTCGCGTTATCGCGACCGTACCAGGTTTTAGCTCCCGTAATGGGGTTGTAGGGTTTTCCCTCATAATACGGGTCATCGTAGGGCAGATAGGTATACGCTCCGTACAGGGAACCGCCGCTGTTGTCGTAGCCCCGCGTGTATGTGCCGGCCGTATTGAGTGTCAGGTGCAGTTTTTCGGTTACATCGTGGTTGAAATTGAGCCGCAGACCAAAGCGATCCAGTCCGGTTTCCTTCAAAATCCCTTCTTCCTGATAATAGTTACCGCTGATGAAAAAACGGGTTTTGTCCGAGCCTCCCGAGGCGTTCAGTTCGGCCAGCGTGTTGGACGCCGTGCGAAAGGCCTGATCGAACCAGTTGGTGTTGGCATTGGCTTCGGGCGTGGGCAGAAAGCTATTGAGGTCCTGACCGGGGCGATCCCGTTCGAAGGACTGTTTCTGTACGGCGTATAATTCCGGACCATTCAGCAGCCGAAAATTTCCCAGATTCAGGGTACCAATTCCTTTGTTAAGTCGGGCCGTAAGTTTCGTTTTGCCCGCTGCCCCCCGCCGGGTCGTTACGACAATCACGCCATTGGACGCCCGTGCTCCGTACAAAGCCGTGGCCGAGGCATCTTTCAAGACCGTAAGCGACTCAATATCGCTGGGGTTGGGGATTCCGCCAATGACACCATCCACCACGTACAGGGGATCGGAGCTGGCGGTGAGCGTACCTACGCCGCGAATGATGATTTTCGGAGCACTCCGTGGATCACCGGAATTGGAACCCACCTGCACACCAGCCGCTTTGCCCTGTAACATCTGCGAAAGATTGTTTGCCGTAACGTCTTTCAGATTTTTGGGCGTAATGGCCTGAGCCGATCCGGTCAGGTTCTTCTGCGTAGTGGAGCTGTAGCCCAGTACGACCACTTCGTCGAGCTGCGTATCTGATTTTTTGAGCGAAATGTCCAGCGTTGTGCGGTTTTCAACGGGTACGGAAGCGTTTTCATACCCGATGGAGCTAAACTCCAGTACCGTCGTCGGTCCGACCTGAATTGTGAATTGACCATTGGCGTTGGTCGTCGTGCCTTGCATCGTACCCCGAACCACAACACTGACGCCGGGTAAGGGCTGGCCCGTATCATCACGAACGGTTCCGGTGAGCGAGACCTGCTGGGCAAAACTGCACAGACAGAACATCAGCCCTAATAAACTCAGGGAGAATTGTTTCATCGTTTTTCTAGCTAAGTGAATGTATGAATCGACTCAAAACTTCAGAGAACGGCATAGTAATACCGCCCTTGAAACGCTTCAAAGTAGGGTTGGAGTGAATGCAGTACATTCACCAGCAAAAGGAGTCATGGAGCCAGATCCGCCCGAAAGTCAGGGCCGATTCCGGAGATGGCGTTCGATAATTGAATTAGTGGTCAGACGAAAAAGGAATGTCCCCAAAGCAGTTCATAGGAGTATCGTTTGTGAAATAAGAAGAGGAAGTGCGGCGTGTTCCTGCTGGAATCTGGAATGAAAGTACAACGCAAAAGATGGAAAGTAAAGAGCCTCACAGGTACTGGGAGGGCGGAAATTGGGCCTGAAAACATGTGCAAACGTTTGCTACGGGATGAACAACCGTTTGTGCAAAAACTAATAAATTATTCGGTAAAAAGTAATTTAGGTATACCGTTCCGTCGTCGGACTACTTTTCTGCCGTAGGATCGTTGGTGCAGGCTAGCGAAAGCATAGAATTCATTGGGAAAAGCTCGCTCTGAATAAGTGTTCAGAACGCCTTTTCTTAGATCAAATGGTCATTTCTGAAGAAACTTTCCCGAACTTTGCCCGCCCCTTACACGTTCGGGGATTTGGAAACAATACACACTGATGTTCCTGACTATTATGAAATCAAAGCTTCACCG
The DNA here is from genome assembly GCF_048595215.1 of Siphonobacter sp. Lineage (NCBI taxonomy): Bacteria > Pseudomonadati > Bacteroidota > Cytophagia > Cytophagales > Cytophagaceae > Siphonobacter > Siphonobacter sp. The sequence continues at coordinate 35,330 of NZ_JBMDWJ010000147.1, read as the reverse complement.
CGTTCGAGTAACGCAGGCGGAGCTCAATTACGTAGGTAGTATTACCATCGATGAGGATTTGATGGAAGCAGCGAACCTACTTGAGAATGAGAAGGTTCAGATTGTCAATAATAACAATGGCGAGCGTTTTGAAACATACGTCATTAAAGGTGAACGGGGCAGTGGGACGATTTGTCTGAATGGAGCCGCGGCTCGCCGGGCCCAGGTCGGGGACATTATCATCATCATCGCCTACGCCATGATGACTCCCGAAGAGGCGAAAGATCACAAGCCCATGGTCGTTTTTCCGGATGCCAACAATCATCTGGTGAAATAAAAAGGACCACCGATTAGTAGTAGAAGATGATGGTTTTTGCCGGGAGGTGATTCGGAAACGGGTCACCTCCTTTATTTTTGCCGGAAACCGGTCTGCTTACAGCGAATCATCGCATGAAAAACGTATTACAATATCTTGTCTTTCTGGGTCTGGCGGCGGGCCTGACCTGGTACGCCATCCACTCGGGTACCATCAATCCAGAACAATTGTGGGCCGATGTCTCGCAGGCTGATTTCCGCTGGGTGGGGGTTATGATGCTGCTGACCTTCGTGGCTCACGGAAGCCGGGCCGCCCGCTGGCGAATTTTACTGGAACCGCTGGGCTATCATCCTTCATTTCTACGAACGAATACCGCCGTTTGGCTGGGCTACTTTGCGAACAACCTTGTACCTCGACTGGGCGAAGTAACCCGTTGCAGTGCTTTGTACAAAAGCGATGAAATTCCCATCGAAAAATCCCTGGGTACGGTCGTTACCGAGCGAATTTTCGACGTGCTTTCCCTGTTTATCCTCTTGGGAATAAACTTATTACTGGACTTTGACCGGCTACTGGCCTTTATCCAGCGGTCTACTTCAGCTACGCCCGACTCGGAAAGCGGAGTGCCCGTACTGATCTGGATTGTACTGGGACTACTGATCGCGGGGGGCTTGACGGTCTTCTTTCTTTGGGAACGTTTGCTTGAGTTGGCTATCGTAAAAAAGCTAGCGAAGGCGGGACAGGGGCTACTGGCGGGTTTACTGAGTATTCGGAAACTTCGCCAACCCGGTCTGTTTCTGTTTTATACGGTGATGATCTGGGGCATGTACTACGTGATGGGCTACGTGCTTTTCTTTGCGATACCCAAGTTTGCGGACTTGTCTCCGCTGGTGGCTCTGACGATTATGACTACCGGAGCCCTCGCCATGATTTTACCGACACCCGGTGGCGTAGGGTCGTATAATGCCTTTGTTGCCTTCGCCCTGCATTCCATTTACGAGTTGCCCGAGGCCGATAGTGGTACACTGGCTACCTTCATTCAAAGCTCACAAATGCTCAGTACGCTGGCCATTGGCCTGGTTTTCTTAGTAATTTCTGTGATCAGTCGGCCCAGTCGCAAGACGGTCGTTGGTCAATCGTAGGTTTTACCGCCCGTGTGGTCCGCATCATTGATGCACGGATGCCCAAATTTGTAGGCTTCGCCTACGCAATTCATGATGAGAACCCATGCATACAGCTTCAAAAATTAAAACCCTCGCCGAAGCGATTCCTCAGTTGGTAGAATGGAAAACCAGCGGTCAGCGAATTGTCTTTACCAATGGCTGCTTTGATATTGTACACTTAGGTCATGTCGACTACCTCGAAAAAGCCCGTAATCTGGGCGATCGACTGGTACTTGGCCTTAATACGGATGCGTCGGTATCTCGTATCAAAGGACCGCTTCGCCCCGTCGTCAATGAATACGCCCGAGCCCGTTTGATGGCTTCGCTGGCCTTTGTGGATACTGTCATTTTGTTCGATGAACCCACGCCAAAAGAGCTGATTGAGTCCATTAATCCTGACATTTTGGTCAAAGGCGATGACTACAGTGTAGAAACCATTGTTGGTTCGGATTTTGTATTAGGTAATGGAGGTGAGGTGAAAACGGTACCCTTAGTACAAGGTTTTTCAACTTCAGCGTTAATTGAGAAAATAAAGACTAGTTTTTGAAAGTTTGAAGGTAGTCTAAGGTTTGAGGAGGTTTGAAGTTTGAGTAAGTAGGTTCGAAGTTTGAACCAGCCGTATTTGAAATTCCTACGGGAATGTTTGACGTTAGAATAAGGCTTATAAAAATTACAAAAACCTGTACTGGATTAGACCTTAAACTATCAAACTTGAAACCTCAAACTTAAATACGTCCTAGTCTAATAAACCACTATAACTATGGCAGGAGCATATTTAATTGGTATAATCTTCATGGTGATCAGCATGCTGGTCAGCTGGCGATTACGTAGCAAATTTGCCGAATACTCACAGGTAGGGCTGGCTGTTGGTCTTTCTGGAAAAGAAATCGCTGAGAAAATGTTACGGGACAACGGGATTTATGATGTACGAGTGTTGTCCGTAGAAGGACAGCTTACCGACCACTATAACCCGGCGGATAAAACCGTAAACCTCAGTAATGATGTGTACTATGGCCGCAGTGTAGCCGCCGCTGCCGTTGCTGCTCACGAATGCGGACACGCCGTACAGCACGCTACGGCGTATAGCTGGTTGCAGTTCCGTAGCTCGATGGTACCTTTTCTGAGCATTGCGTCAAGCTGGATGCAGTGGATTATTCTGGGAGGTATTCTTTTACTGAATACTACACCCATTCCGCTGGCGATTGGCGTGGCTCTATTCGCGGCAACGACGCTGTTTAGCTTCATCACGCTGCCCGTGGAGTACGACGCATCCAATCGGGCTCTGGCTTGGATTGAAAGAACCGGCGTAGCAACAGCCCGGGAACACGAAATGGCATCGGATGCTCTCAAATGGGCTGCTCGTACATACGTGGTTGCCGCTCTTGGTTCGTTGGCTACACTGCTGTATTACGTAAGTTTATTGATGGGTGGCCGTAGAAGTGACTAGTTTTTTATAGCGAAACCAAATACTTAGCCTGACTTTATGAAAAAGTCAGGCTTTTTTTATATGAATTTCAAAGACTAGGCTCTTTGGCACGGTATTTTTAAATGATTAAGGCACGATTTAAAAAGGGCCGACGTTCCTTGATAGATAGAGAACCATTTAATACCGTAAAAGCCATGAATTATTCCTTCGCTACCCGTCGCCTCTTAATAAAGCTCGGTTTAATTTGGAAACCCAGCCGCTCAACTAATTCCGTTCGTAAAACGACGATGCCCTTGAGCGTGTCAGGAGACAAATTCTTTAACGATTGGAAACTTTTAAACGGATAAATGGCTCGAATAAAGAGCTTATTGAAATCTATACGCAAAAAAGGCCGGATCAGTTCCGGCCTTTTTACATTCGTAAGGATGAGCTTATTTCCGGCGAGCGGCAATAACGGTAATCTCCACACTAGCTCCTCCGGGTAAATCCGCCACGCCGACAGTGGTACGGGCCGGAAAATCCTTCTCGAAATACTTCGCGTACAGCGTATTGATCTTCTGAAAGTTCGCTAGGTCTTTCACGTAAATAGTAGTGTTGACCACGTCCGACCAGCTTAACCCGGCAGCTTTGAGAATTTGCTGAATATTTTGCATGATTTGGGGAACTTCCCCATCTACGCCTCCCGCCACCAATTTTTTCGTATCCGGATTAATACCGACCTGTCCCGCAACGAATACTAGCCCATTGGCTTCAACGGCCTGACTATACGGACCAATGGGAGCGGGGGCGGCAGCGGTTTGATGAACTTTCCTCTGAGCAAACGCAACGGTAGAAGCTACCAGCATTAGTGAGAGAGCAAGGAGACGTGCCATATCATGGAATTTAGGCCTTAGCCAGTTTGGAATGTTTACGTCCGTAGCTGAAGTAAATGACGAGTCCAATCAGTAGCCAGGCTACAAAAGCTCCCCAGTTCCAGAAACCCAGTTCCGTCATTAGATAGAGATTCGTAAGGATTCCTAAAACGGGAAGCAGGGAAAATTTGAGGCGGTAACTTAATATCGACAAAACGGCCCAGACAATCCAGAACACAAACAGCAGCGGTTTTTCTTCCATGGCCAATATAAAGTGATTGGAATAAATGGCGAAAGCAATGGCGATAACAAAGCCGATGCCCACGACAAACTGGCCATTGATGTACGGAACTCGGAATTTAGAGTATTTCGTCAGTCCCTGGTAATCGAGGTACAGCACCCCACAGCAGACCAGAATAAAGGCAAAAAAGGTGCCTACGCTGGTTAGGTCTACGAAAAAACCCATGTCAAAGAACATGGAAGGAATGGCTACGACTACGCCCGTAACGATCGTCGCGAACGAAGGCGTATGATATTTGGGGTGTACTTTCGAAAACTTGGGCCAGAGTAAACCGTCACGGCTCATGGTCATCCAGATACGGGGCTGACCGAGCTGATACACCAGCAGGGCACTCGTAATGGCAATGACGGCCGAGACCGAAATAACCCCTGCCACAAAATCAAATCCTACTTTGTGAAAGACATACGCCAGCGGATCATCTACGTTCAATTCTTTATAATGAACCATACCCGTCAGAATTAACGTAATCAGTACGTACAGCACGGTACAGATAATCAGGCAGTAAATCATGGCCTTGGGCATGTCCTGTTGAGGGTTTTTGCATTCTTCGGCGGTCGTTGAGATCGAATCGAAACCAATGAACGCGAAGAACACCGCGGCTACGCCGCTCAGTACGCCGCTCACGCCGTTGGGGGCAAAGGGCGACCAATTCTCGGGTTTCACGTAAAATACGCCGGCAACAATCACCAGTAGAATAACGGCCAGCTTCAGAGCCACCAGCATGTTACTGACGTTTTTGGATTCCTTGATTCCGATGTACACCAGAGCCGTTACCAGTACCGTGATAAGTCCCGCCGGTAAATCACAGATGAGCTTGATCCCGCCAATGGAAGGAGCCGAGGCCCGGACCGCTTCGCTGGCGGAGGAGGGATCGACAGTGAGCCACCCGGGCAGATGAAGCCCAAAACCCGCCAGCATGGAAGAAAAATATTCCGACCAGGAAATGGCTACTACCATGTTGGAAACGGCGTATTCCAGGATCAGGGCCCAGCCGATAATCCAGGCAAATAATTCGCCGAAGGATACGTACGCGTACGTATACGCACTGCCAGAAACGGGTACGGTAGAGGCAAACTGAGCGTAACTCAACGCCGTAAATACGCAAGCAATGGCGGTGAAAACAAAAAGTAAGGATACGGCAGGACCGCCATCAAAACTGGCCCGACCAATGGTACTGAAAATACCGGCTCCAATGATGGCCGCAATCCCCAGAGAGGTTAAATCGCGAACACCCAACACTTTCGATAAGCCATGCGACTCACCGGTAGCGTCAGTGTTTAGTACTTGTTGAATGGATTTCTTACGAAAAAAGGAGTCGTTGGCCACGGATGCAATGGTGTTTCGTGAACGTAATTAGGGGCACTCTGCTGATCTCGGGAAAAAGAAGTCGCGAAATGAACGTATTCTTTCAAAGAAAAGTAAAATTATGCCCAGATGAAGTAAATAATCAGGTAAAAATAGGGAATCATCGGAAGTTGACAAGATTCAAGCGGCAGGAAATCAGTAGATATACCACCTGAGCCAAGCTATACGTTTAAAGGGAGCGGGCTGCCGGGCATGTACATTTGCCGGCGAAGCTCTACCTTTGCCTAAAGTTTTCAATCACCTTTTTCGTAGCGAAACGTGTCCATAGTTGTCAAGGAGCTTTCCAAAATATACGGGCCGCAGAAAGCGGTGGATCAGATTAGTTTTGAAGTAAAGCCGGGGGAAATTGTCGGTTTTCTCGGGCCGAACGGGGCGGGGAAATCCACGACCATGAAAATTGCTACGGGGTATCTACGGCCTTCCAGCGGTACGGTTGAAGTCGCTGGTTTCGACGTAACGCAACACTCGATGGAAGTTCGGCAACATCTGGGCTACCTGCCGGAACACAATCCCCTGTACCTGGATCTATACGTGAAAGAGTTTCTGCGTTCCATGGGAGCGTTGTACGGACTAAAAGGCGAAACGCTGAGCCGACGGGTGAACGAAGTCATCGAACAGGTAGGCCTGGGGCTGGAACAGCACAAACGCATTGGACAACTCTCGAAAGGGTACCGCCAACGCGTTGGACTGGCTCAGGCCCTGGTACATAACCCTCAGGTACTGATTCTCGACGAACCCACCACGGGACTGGATCCTAATCAACTGGCTGAAATCCGGTCAGTCATCAAAAACATCGGACAGGAGAAAACGGTACTGTTTTCTACCCACATCATGCAGGAAGTCGAAGCCATCTGCGACCGGGCCATCATCCTGAAGCGGGGTAAGCTAGTAGCGGATGAATCCATAGCATCCTTTCGGCAATCGGGCAAATCACTGGAAACCCTGTTCCGTGAACTGACGGCCTAGCGTAGGACTAGGATCGCCCAGTTTTTCAATCGTATACCCTTACAAAGCAATCTCCTGAACTGAGTTCGTACCTTACGTACTCGGTTCAGGAGATTGTAGTAGTGGTATTTATGTGATTGATAATCAGTAGCTTGAATTCGTGCTATCGGACTTAATTTGTCTTAAAAACGAATTAAAATCCTTCCTTCGGTGAGCCAAGATCCTGAGAAGATAGTTTTTACTAGGAACTCAAAACTTGAACCATGAAAGGATTAGCTTGTGTAGCTCTATTAGTAGTTTCAAACGCGTTTATGACATTGGCCTGGTACGGACACCTGCAGGTCAAACAATGGCCCCAGCTGGCCAAACTTTCGCTATTCGGCGTGATTGCCCTGAGTTGGGGACTCGCCTTTTTCGAATACGTCTTTCAGGTACCCGCCAATCGGATCGGTTCCGAAGAAACGGGAGGGCCGTTTACGCTTTTCCAGCTGAAAATTATCCAAGAAGTAGTATCGCTAACGGTCTTTACACTCATGACCGTTTACCTGTTTAAAACCGACCACCTGGCCTGGAACCACGCCGTCGGGTTTGTCTTCCTGATCATTGCAGTGTTTTTCATTTTCAAAAAATGGTAAGCACTTCTTCCGCTGTACCGCACCCTTCCCGACAAAGTCTATCCGCACTGGATAAAGCGAATTTCCTGCTAGCCGACGTTCGCGATGGGATGGGACCCTATTTAGCCATTTATTTGATGGTGACGTTACGGTGGCAACCCCAGGACATTGGCATTGCCATGTCCGTCATGGGAATTACAACCGTTGTGATGCAGACGCCTGCCGGAATACTGGTGGATCGTACCACCCGTAAAAAATTATTTACGGTACTGGCTTCCTTGTTAATGGCCGCCGCCGCTTTGCTCACCATTACCATTCCAACGTATCCGGTGATTATGGCGGGTCAGACACTGATGGGCATTTCGGCGGCATGGTTTGGTCCTGCGGTGGCAGCGATTACGCTGGGCTTAGTCGGACATCAGGCACTCGACGCCCGTATTGGTCGTAATGAAACCTTTAATCACGCCGGGAATGTAGTAGCCGCTCTGCTAGCGGGACTCATTGGCCATTTTCTCAGTAGCAAAGGCATTTTCGTCCTGCTTGCCCTCATGTCTCTGCTCAGTAGCATCAGCATCTGGCAAATCAAAGATGAGGAAATCAACCACGAACTGGCTCGCGGTAGTGGGGAGAGTGGTCACAAGACGGATGAAAGTCCCTGGCGGTCGCTGCTCCGTATGCCTTCTCTGTTGCTTTTTGCTTTGGCTTGTGTACTATTTCACTTTGCGAATGCGGCCATGCTACCCCTGTTAGGGCAACGGCTCTCGTTAAAAGCCCAGGCGGGCGAAGCCTCCGTCTACATGTCGGCCTGTATCGTTGTCGCTCAGATTGTCATGATCCCCGTGAGTGCCTGGGTTGGAAAACATGCTTCCAAGGGTCGTAAACGTATCTTACTCGTCGCCTTTCTGGTTTTGCCCATTCGTGGGGTGCTGTATACGCTAACCAACGACGAGATTTTACTGGTATGCATTCAGGTACTCGACGGATTGGGAGCTGGTATTTTCGGAGTTTTATCGATCCTGATTGTATCCGATTTAACGAAGGGTACCGGACTGTTCAATACTACGCAGGGAGCCATTGCCACTGCCGTTGGATTAGGAGCTTCGCTGAGTAATGCGTTTGCGGGGTTTCTGCTCCAGCGTAGTAATTTCCAAACCGTATTTCTGGTGCTGTCCGGTATTGCATTAGTCGCTTTGCTGCTGGTGTGGTGGGGCGTCCCTGAAACAAAAGTTGCGAACGAGTCAATACAGTAAATTTTGAACAACTGCTTGGGGACCTATCAGGCCTGGGCAGTTGTTTTTCCTTCCCGACGCTCTTGCTTGGAAGGGTTCTTCTTTCTTCTCCAGATTTCACTTCTTTTCACACAACTCTGCTGAGGTGGACGACTTTCTACGCTTGTTTTCTTAGCACGTTTGACAGTGGCTTGTACATCTACCTTCCTCGACATACCATCCAGTTGAAGTTTCTACACTCAAAACACTGGGCTGTACACATCCATGTAGATTTTTAGATTAATTGATGAATTTAGTGATATGCCTTTTTCCTGTATTATTATTAATTTATATGATTTACTTGAAATTTGCATGTATGAAAAAGAGAAATTATGTCATATATTATCTTAAAAAATTAATTTGATGATTAATTAAGTTAATTAAAAAATTTGAAACTATATATTAAAGTAACATAACTTAATAAAATATAGTACTGTTGTATTTGTATATAGCATCATAAAAAATAAGTAATTAATAAAAAATCAGAATATTATTTGAATTAGATACATGTTTTTGTAATATTGATGCCAGATTCTATAAAAATTGGCTTCTTCCCATTAATCTTAACCGAACATGAATGCTCTTTCTTCACGTCTTAACATTCCCCTGAGCTAAGCTCTGCTCGACTCCGTAATTGCTTTTCCGACCTGGCTGTCAGGTGGGATGGGACTGTATTTCATTCACAAAACGCGTACACATCTCATGAACAAACGTTTATCTATTCTGCTATTGCTGCTGAGTAGTCTCTGGGCATCCGCCCAGGATCGGCAGCTGACGGGCGTAGTTACTTCCTCGGAAGATGGGCAGCCGTTGCCGGGCGTATCAATTTCGATCAAAGGCACGGCTAAGGGGTCAACGACCAATGCCGAAGGTTCGTACCAGCTTTCGGTATCCTCGGGCAATACACTGGTATTCAGTTACGTAGGTTTTACGAGTAAGGAAGTAGTACTGGGTGATGAGAGTACGCTGAATATTCAGCTACAAATGAACGCGAATAGTCTGAGTGAAGTCGTGGTGACGGCCTTGGGTATTACGCGGGAAAAGAAAGCCCTGGGGTATTCGGTACAGGAAATTGGGGGTAAACAACTAACACAGGCTCGGGAGACCAACCTGGTGAATGCCCTGTCAGGTAAAATTGCCGGGGTACAGGTAACCAACTCCAACGGAGCCCCCGGAGCTTCTTCGCGGATGCTGATTCGCGGAGCTAACTCCATTGGTAGTAATAACCAGCCCCTGTTCGTGGTGGATGGGGTGCCCATCGACAATAGTAACTACGGCTCGGGAACGGGTGTGGATTACGGAAACGGTGCCGGTTCGCTCAACCCCGACGATATTGAAAGCATGAGTGTACTGAAAGGCCCCTCAGCAGCGGCTTTGTATGGTTCGCGTGGAGCGAACGGCGTGGTACTGATCACGTTAAAGAGTGGTCGGGGTTCCAAAGGAATTGGCGTTTCGGTGAATTCCAACACGACATTTGATACGCCCTTCCGTCAGCCTGAATGGCAAAACGAATACGGCCAGGGTGCCAAAGGTTTGTTTAAGTACGTAGATGGTCGCGGTGCGGGCGTGAACGATGGGGTGGATGAAAGCTGGGGACCTAAATTAGATGGTCGCCTGATCGAGCAATTCGATTCGCCCGTAGTAAACGGTGTACGTACGCCAACTCCCTGGGTAGCTCATCCAGATAACGTGAACCAGTTCTTCCGAACCGGTAAAACGTATACGAATAACGTTTCAGTAACCGGCGGCAGCGACAAAGGCGATTTTCGTCTGTCGCTTACCGATCTGAATCAGTCGGGTATCCTGCCTTTCACCAACTACAAACGTCAAACGGTTTCGCTGAACGCTGGCTGGAACTTAACGCCCAAGCTGAACATCCGGGCCACGGGTAACTACGTGAAAGACGGTAGTGATAACCGTACCAACTGGGGGCTGTACTTTATCTGGTTCGGTCGTCAGGTGGATATGGAAAACCTGAAGGATTATACGGCTCCGGGAAGTATTTACCAGAACAACTGGAATAACAACTACTGGACTAACCCTTATTACCAGTTAGCCAATAGCAAGCGGGAAAACGAAAAAGATCGTCTGTACGGAAACATCTCGGCTACGTACAAATTCACCGACTGGCTGACCTTGATGGCTCGTACGGGAACGGATTACTATGCGGATCGTCGTAAGACGAAAAATGCGGCTCGTACCTCGAACCTGTACGATGGCTACAATGAAGAGCAAATCTTTGTACGGGAATCCAACTCGGATTTCCTCTTGAACGCTACGCACAAATTCGGTGAGTTTGACCTGACGGCCAATATCGGAGGCAATCACCGGAAGAATTTCTATCAGCGGGATTACATGTCAGCGGCGGAACTCGCCATTCCCCGCGTCTGGAACATGGGTAACTCCCGCCTGCGTCCGGTAACGGAAAATTCATACAATCAGAAGGTAGTGAACAGTATGTATGCTTCGGCCAACATTGGTTTCCGGAACTATCTCTTCATTGATCTGACTGCTCGTAACGACTGGTCGAGTGCATTGCCCAGCAGCAACCGTTCGTACTTCTATCCTTCGGCGGCCGTAAGTGCGGTACTAACGGATATGTTTAATGTGCAGTCTTCCTTCCTGTCGTTTGCTAAAGTTCGGGGCGGCATTGCCCGGGTGGGTAACGATACGGACCCTTATAACCTGATGCAAACCTACGAGTACGCCAATGCCTGGGGTAGTCTGGCTTCCCTGAAAGAAAGTAACGGACTACTGAATCCGGAATTGAAGCCCGAGTTGACTAGCTCGTACGAAATCGGTACCGAACTTAAATTCTTCCAAAACCGGATCGGACTGGACCTGACCTACTACGATAAGCAGTCATTCAACCAGATTCTGAAAGTGGATGTATCCAATGCGACGGGTTTCTCTTCTAAACTGCTGAACGCAGGTCGTTTGCAAAACCGGGGTATTGAAATTCAACTGACGGGTACGGCGGTGAAAACCAACAGCTTCAAGTGGGACATTGCCCTGAACTGGGCCCGGAACCAGAACAAGGTTAAAGAACTGATGGAAGGCCTGACGACTTATACACTCGGAACCATGCGGGGTATGGGTATCGAAGCTCGGGTCAATCAGCCCTACGGAACTTTCTTCGGACAGGGCTTCCTGCGGGCACCCGACGGTCAGATTGTATACGATCAGAGTGGATACCCAATGATTGACCCCGTACGTCGCGTATTGGGCAACTTTACGCCCAAGTGGATCGGCGGTCTGCAAAATACCTTCACCTACAAAAACCTGTCGCTGACGACGCTCATCGATATGAAACAGGGCGGCGATATTTTCTCACAGACCATCAACATTGGTCGCTACACGGGCGTGCTGAAAGAAACTACGGTAGGCCGGGAAACGGGTATCGTTGGCCAGGGCGTGGTCAATACGGGTACTGCGGCTAATCCGGAGTACGTACCGAACACGAAAAGCATTTCTTCCGAGGAATGGCACCACAAGTACTACCTGCTGACGAACAACGAAGAAACCATTTTCGATGGTAGCTACGTGAAGCTTCGTGAAGTACGCCTGACCTACGTTTTCCCCGGAAAAGTATTTAAGCGTTTGCCCTTCCGTGACATCACGATTTCAGCGGTAGGCCGGAACCTGGCTCTGCTGCACAGCAACATCCCGCACATCGATCCCGAAACGAGCTATTACAACGATGGTAACGTACAGGGGATTGAAAACGGACAGATTCCGACCACCCGTTCCGTTGGTTTCAACATCAGCTTAAATCTGTAACAGTTTCTGACATGATACGCATTTTTCATTCTTTCCGATATAAAGCCGCATTGGCGTTTGTACTGGTTGGGTTATCCGCCTGTACGGGTGAGTTCGACCAAATGAATACCAACCCGAATAACCCGACCACGGCCTCGGCGGAACTTTTCATGCCGCATGGCATCCAGACGGCCGTCGATGCTTACTGGGGTGGTTCGCTGGGTATGGACGTAGGAAACTTGGTCCCGCAGCATTGGGCTCGGATTCAGTATACCGACGTCGATCAGTATACCACTTCCAACGACGTCGCGAATGCGGGTTGGAGTAACTTTTACATTGAAGCTCTGGCCGATTACCAGCGTATTTACAAGATTAGCCAGGAGACGGGAAATACGAATTATCAGGCCGTCGCCACCATTTTGCGGAGCTGGGTATTTACCCTGCTTACGGATGTGTACGGTGATATTCCGTATTCGGACGCTATCAAAGGCATGGAAGGAACATTACAGCCGAAGTATGATACTCAGAAAGACGTCTACGCCGGTTTGGTAGCGGAACTGAAAACGGCTGCGGAACTCATCAATACCACGGATAAAAGCAAGGCGATTGCGGGGGATATTCTGTTCAATGGCGATCTGACGAAATGGAAGAAATTCGCCAACTCGCAAAGCCTGCGGATTTTGAACCGAATGCTGGGGAAGGCGGATGCTCCGATCGACGTGAAAGCCGAGATCGAACGTATCCTGAAAGATCCGACGAAGTATCCGGTACTAGCTTCCAATGCCGATAACGTGCAGTTAGTGTACCTCAATGCAGCTCCGAGCAACAACCCCGTGAATGAAAACCGTAAGACACGGGATGACCACCGGGTGAGTGCGACGTTGGTGAATAAACTGAAAGGCATGGAAGATGCCCGCTTGAAAGTATACGCCAACCTGCCCGCCGATGGAGGCGATTACAAGGGCGTACCTAACGGTCTTTCGGCATCGGATGCCAATGCTCTGGGTTTGTCAAAAACGTCGAAAGTGGGGGACTACTTCGTATCCGCGACGGCTCCGGGGGTAATCATGACCTACGCTGAATTACTGTTTATCAAAGCTGAATTTGCGTACAAAGGTATTGCGACGGCTGGCGAAGCGGCTACGCTCTACACGGATGCCATCAAAGCTTCTCACGCTCAGTATGGACTCACGGCTTCGGATGCGTATCTCACGGCGAATGCCTTCAAAAGTGGTACGGCGGGCTATACGCAACTGATGGAACAAAAATGGATTGCTCTGTACGGACAGGGCGTGGAAGCCTGGACGGAATACCGCCGGACGGGTATCCCTGTACTGACGCCTCCGACGCTGAATACGAACGGTGGGGTTGTACCCACGCGGTTGCCTTATCCGGGTTCGGAAGAATCGCTGAACTACACCAATTTCAGCGAAGCCCTGAAACGGCAGGGTGGCCAGAACGACAAAAAACTGAAGTTATGGTTTGCTAAATAGTATAGGAATCATTCAGGTGAGTACTGGGAGAGAAAACCTGAATAGAGGATGGTAGCAAAGAGTCCGGCCAACTGGCCGGACTCTTTGTTTAGGCGTTCAATAAAAGATTATCAATCAGTCGAACCTTACCCAAATGCACCGCAATACACAGAGCTGCGGGTTGCTCCGGCTGATGATCTTTCAGAGGGAGTAGGGTTTCAATGTCCGCAATTTCAAAGTATTCCAGTCGGAAAGCGGGTTGGGCCGCGAAGGCTTCGCTTACCTGAGCTTTTACCCCGGCATGCGACGTACCTTGTTCCAGAGCCATTTTCGCCCGTTGAAGCTCCGCCTGGATAAAAGGAGCCAGGATCCGTTCGTCAGGAGTCAGGTTACGGTTCCGCGATGACATGGCCAGTCCATCCGTTTCGCGTACGGTAGGAGCGATCACCAGCTCGATCGGAAAGCTCAGATCCTGAATCAATCGCCGGACAATCAGGCATTGCTGCAAATCTTTCTGTCCGAAATACGCCCGCGTGGGTTGTACCAGGTGAAACAGTTTGGAAACCACGATACCCACGCCATTGAAATGACCCGGTCGGAAGGCTCCTTCCAGGACGCGTTCGAGGTTCCCAAAATCAAACGTCAGCACGGGCTGACTGGGGTACATTTCTGCCGCGGAGGGAGCAAATACCACATCACAACCAGCGGCTTCCAGCAGGGCACAATCCTGTTCGAGCGTACGCGGGTAACGGGCTAGGTCGTCGGCGTTATTAAATTGAATCGGATTGACGAAAATACTGCAAACCACCACCGCATTCTCCTGCCGGGCCCGGCGGATCAATTGCAAGTGTCCTTCGTGTAAGGCCCCCATCGTCGGAACAAAGCCAATAGATTCAGTGGAGCGGGTCAGGTAGGTTCGTAATTCAGCCTGGGTAAAAATCAGCTGCATGGGATAGTTCAGAAAGAAAAGCGTGTATGAAGTACTGGTAATCAGCGTTAGTAAAGCGGTAAACTACGTCGAACGGTTAAAAAGTTCAGGAAGCTAAAAACTTGCAAGTATAGTTTTTCTGAAATTAATTCATGGATTTTAGCCATTTTTTTTATATTTTTGCAAGCGAATTTGGAATATCCTTACCCATTTCGTAAACTCTTGAAGCCCCATGAGTAAACTCCGGATTTTGTACGTTGCCAGTGAGATCAATCCCTTTCTTCAAATCACAGACGTTGCCGAATACGTGCGAAAACTTCCCCAGGCGATGCAAGAGCGGGGCATGGAAATCCGGATACTGGTTCCCCGGTTTGGACTGATTAACGAACGCAAAAATCGCCTTCACGAAGTCGTCCGCCTTTCCGGAATCAATATTTCAGTCGGGGACGACGAAAAGCCGCTGGTTATTAAAGTGGCTTCCGTTCCCAGTGCCAAACTGCAGGTCTACTTTATTGACAACGAAGACTATTTCCACCGGAAATCAGTATTCTTCGATAAAGACGAGAAATTCTACGATGATAACGACGAACGGGCCATTTTCTTTTGCAAAGGCGTGATTGAAACCGTTCGGAAATTAGGCTGGTCTCCCGATATCGTTCACTGTAACGACTGGATGACGGCTTTGATTCCGCTGTATCTGAAAACGACCTACCGCAATGATCCTATGTTCAAGGACACGAAGTCGGTATTTTCAGTTTACAACAACCCCTTTAGTTACAAATTTACCGAAGAGCTGCTTGACAAGGTGAAAGCCATGGACATCGAAGATGACATGCTATCCAGCCTAAGCTCGCTCGATTACGACGGCTTTATTAAAATTGGTGCTCAGTACGCCGATGTCGTCGTAAAAGCGGAGGAAGATTACAGCGAAAGCGTCAATCAAATCCTGAATGACATTCCTGATAAGAAGGTGGAATTACCTGAAGAACAGGAAGAAATGTCCGATAAATTTTACTCCCTTTACACGGAGTTAATGAGTTAGGAAGAAGGGATGATCTCCTAAAACAGGCTAGCCGCCCGTCGTAAGACAGGCGGCTTTTTTTGTGTCTTTTTCGTAGGAAATGATAACCTTTTATGAAGTAAAGTGATACGTAAAGACAGGCTTTTTCTGTGCAATGAATTAGCAATTAGAAGAATGTGTTTACGCTCCTTTTGGGCAGTTGAAAGTATTGATAAAAGGTAGTGTTAAGCGACAAAACGGAAGCGTATATTTGCTAACCCCCTTTAAAAATTGTCCATTTTACCTTCATTGAAATGATTTTACCTTTACCTATTCGTATCCTTTCAGCTCACTTTATACGTCTACATTTTTTCACTATAAAAAGACGTATTCAAGGGTTTACTTTAGCCTGGTTTTTTCTCTTCATCAGTCTTTTCTCGCAAGCACAAACCGTACCGTTGAGCTGCGGAACACCTGCTCCTAAAAACAATACTGAATTTAGAGAGTGGATCAAACGTTCCAAAATGGCGGGTGGAAGGGTAGCTGCTACACCCGTTACAATACCCCTTGCCTTTACCATTCTCCGACCATCGGCTGAAGCGGGCCGGGCGGTGAATGCCGATGAAAAGCACTACATCGCTAAAAACCTATACTGGCTGGAAAAATTTTACCGGGGCAGTAATATCAGCTTTTACATTACTTCCATAAAAGTACTCGCAAACACGGCCTATTATGAAGGAGAAGTTGATCCAATCACGTACGTGAATCAACTGGAAAAAAATGCGGCTAACGTCATCATATCTTCTATGAGAAATGGTATTTATGTCGGTTATGCAGGATACGCTTATTATCCATCTTCCATCGGTCAAGGCTCAAACCTGATTGTTTTAAATGAAAATAGTTATAAATATCAGGATAACTTATTGCCCCACGAAATAGGCCATTACCTGAATCTTTATCACACTTTTGACGCCGTAGGTGGGAACGAGTTAGTGGATGGTTCCAACTGTGCAACGGCTGGAGATATGGTTTGTGATACACCCGCAGATATAACCGGTGTAGCCGGCATATCAATCAATAATTGCGTGTACACGGGTACTCCTGTGGATGCGAAAGGTATGTTATATAAGCCCGATACGAAAAACCTGATGAGTTACTGGCATTCGTATGGCTGTCAGACCGATCATTTTTCAGCGGGGCAGTTTGATCGGGCGTATAATGGGTATTGGTTTCGGGTGAATAATCCTGGGTATGGTGATGATCAATACAATCTTTCGGCTAGTCCCAAAGGCTCTGCTTATAATCTAAAACTTCGACGGGCTGATGCAAACAATTTGGCCCTCGTTTTCGAGACACAGCAAACGGAAGATAACCTAGGTTTTCTGGTTGAGTATGCCGATAGTGAAAATGGTCCCTGGCAGATTGATCCAAACGTTACCATATTTTCTGATGTGAATTATGCTTTAGATCCGAAGAAAACACACTACGTTCGAGTAAGACCCTTGTCCTCGCCTTATTACTCTAATGTAGCCAAATACACGCCGGGAAAGCCCCAGGAGTTGTACTTCGATTCTATTCCCAGCGATCAGGTTTTTCGGGATAATCTTTCGTTGCAATTCAGAGTACGGGCGAGCTCAGGCTTACCCGTAAGTTATCGATTACTTGCCGGCAATGCTACTATTAGTGAACAGGGCTTATTGCAAATAAAGGGGGCTGGCTGGATTGGTGTTGAAATCTCCCAGCAAGGCAATGCTGAATGGGAGCCGTACTGGACTAACTTTTCCATGCAGGTGTCAAAAGCAGTACAGCAAATCGACCTGAGTACGATTACCCCTAAAACCTTTGGCGATCCCCCTTTTGAAATTACAGCTACAGCAAGTTCCGGTCAGCCTGTAACGTATGCGGTAGCGGGACCTGCAACGCTTTCCGGGAATCGCGTGACGATCAACGGAGCCGGTCAAATTCTGATCAGTGCGTATCAGCAGGGAAATGCAAACTATATGTCCGCCGAAGCCCGGCAATACATTACGGTAGCCAAAGCCAATCAGAGCGTACAGTTTGACGCGATCAGTACAAAAACCTACGGCGATGCTCCTTTTACGCTGTCAGCTCGTGCCTCTACGGGCTTACCCGTAACGTTTGAAGGAAGCGGACCGGTACAGATTTCGGGCAATCAGGTTACTGTGACTGGAGCCGGGGAAGCGACGATTCTGGCCAAACAGACGGGCAACGAGAACTACAACGCCGCCCCGGAGGTCTTGCAAAAACTCAACATTGCCAGAGCCGAACAAACCGTTACGCTGGCGGCCATTCCGGATAAAACTATGGGCGATCCGGATTTTCCACTGGAGGTACGAACGTCCTCGGGCTTATCGGCGGTACTAACCGTTAGTGGCCCTGCTGAAGTGGTGGGTACAACAGTGAGGCTGAAGGGGGCGGGTCCGGTAACGATCACTGCCAGTCAGCCCGGCAATGAAAATTACTTGCCCACGGCCGTTTCAGTAAGCCAGCGATTTACCGTAGCCAAAGGCAATCAGACGATTCGTATGCAACCCATAGCCGATCGTACCTACGGCGATGGCGATATTACGGTCGGGGCCTCAGCCAGCTCGGGCTTGCCCGTAGCCATTACGGTGACGGGCCCCGCCACGATAGCCGACGGTTCACTGAAGATTACCGGAGCGGGGGCCATAACGGTTACCATCGCTCAAAGCGGCAATGATAGCTATGAGCCGGCTGCATCGGTTACCCAAACGTTTACTGTGCATAAACTCAAACAGCAGATTTCGTTTGATGAACTGGCGAATCGTACGTACGGGGATCCGGATTTCGATCTTTCCGCTCGGATCAACTCCGGCTTAGGGATGCAAATGAGCAGTACGGGACCCGTGGCTCTTACCGGCACGAAAGTCCGAATTACCGGTGCGGGCGTGGCTCGGATTACCCTAACCCAACCCGGTGACGGAAATCACGAAGCGGCCCCGGAGGTGAGTCGGGAGTTTACTATTGTGAAACGACAGCTGGTCCTGACGTTCCCGGAGCTGGCAACGCGGGACTATTCCAGTACGCCCTTTGCATTACAGGCCCAAAGTAACGCCACCTTACCGGTTCAGTACCAGGTGGAAGGTCCCGCCCAGCTACTGGAAGGCAATCGTTTACAGCTGACCGGGATTGGTGAAGTGAAAATAACGGCTCTACAGGCGGGGGACGCCAACCATGAAACGGCACAGCCCGTCGTACGGACGTTTACCGTACAGAAAGCCCGGCAGCTTATCTCATGGGAAACGGTCGCTTCGCTTGCGTTCGGCAAGGGAACCTACAGCCTGCCGACGCTCAGTAGTACGCAGTTGCCCGTTCAGTATCGGGTTGTTAGTGGCCCGGCTACGGTTGCTGGGGCAACGCTGAGTTTTACGGATTACGGAAAAGTAACCGTAGTAGCCAGTCAGCCGGGGGACGATAAACACCTGGCCGCTCCGGAGCTGAGCCAGACCTTCTGCGTCAATCCTGAAAAGCCCACCATTACGGCGGAAAACAGCCTCACATTGGTTTCGTCCAGCCCGTACCGGAATCTATGGCTGCTCGGCAACGATACGCTGAGCAGTGAAACGCAACAGAAAATTCGGGTTACCCGTCCGGGTGAGTACCGGGTGCTGGCGTACAATCCGGATGGCAGCTGTCAGTCAGTACAGACGTCTGATTCCTTCCAACTGGTTATTACTTCAGTAGAACCCCGTTCGACGACATCCGTAACCCTGGCACCCAACCCGGCTCGGGATGAGGTGTTGTTGCAGGTACACCTAAAACCTGCTTTGCGTACACCCACCTACGTGCTGTACAATTCGCTGGGGAAAGCCGTAACCGCCGAACAACCGTTAACGTATCTGAATGAGGCTTATCAGGGCCGCCTGACCGTTCGGTCCCTACCCGCGGGCCTGTACCTGGTTCGTATTACAACAGCGGACGAGCAGTTAATGTATAAACTCATCGTTAATCCGTAACCATACTACCCAACTTCAGCCCTGCCCGTTACCATTGGTATAAGGGGCAGGGCTTTCTTTTGCTTCACATTCGTCTTGAACAGACTGCACCAAGTCCCTTACGTACTGTGGCTACTAGTACTTGGCCATTCCATGGTGGCCATTCCATGAAATGCATGGAGACTAGAAGACCCGCCGGCTCAGCAGGACGAAAGGCTTCCTACTAACTATTACCTGAAACAAGCCAGAAAACGATAGTAAGATGATTAAATTACCCTTCATCCAAACCGATGTTTTCATATATCCATGAATTTCGTAGTTTCGCTCAACCTCTTATCAATCAACCTATTGTCATGTTCAAACATCCGTTTTCCTTCGAAGGGCGTATTCGCCGTACGGAGTATGGCCTAACTGTACTGATCCACTGGCTCATAACGATGGGGCTGAATGCCCTATTTGGAAAAATGTCTCTGTATAATTTAATGACCCTGAAGGGCGTAATGTGGCTGAGTATCGTCTTGCCTATTGCCTGGTTCTGGTTTGCTCAGGGGGCGAAACGATGCCACGACCGGGGAAACAGTGGCTGGTTTCAGCTTATTCCGTTCTATGGCCTGTGGATGCTCTTTGCGGAAGGCGATCCCGGACCCAACGCCTACGGTGAGGACCCGAAACGCGAACAGATTTTATCCTGATACCCCCGAATGAGGAGCCGCTGCTAACGCTAATTTTGTATCTTGCCTATTCACTTCATCGCACGATTTCCACTTGAGCACTTTATCAGGCATGATTAAAAAATTCTTTGGACTGTTTCTCGTTTCCCTAACTGCTTCAGCTCAGATTCCCCAATCGATTCTGACCGAAATCAATACCATTGATTCCAATCGCATCAAAGCCCACGTGGCCTACCTGGCCGATGATAAGTTGCTGGGCCGGAAGGCGGGTGAACCGGGGTACAAAATGGCCGCCGATTATATCGTAGAACAGTATAAGAAAATGGGGTTACAGCCCGCCGGCGAAAAAGGCGGTTACCTGCAGGAAGTATACCTGCGAAATTCCAAAATCAAACCCGAGACGACCTCCTTGACGCTGACTTTGCCTTCGGGCGAGCAAAAGTCCCTGACCTGGGGAGTAGACTTCGTTTTTACGCCTCATCCCGAAAAAACCACCGTTGATTTCAATGCTCCAATGGTATTCGTTGGAGCCGGTTTTGATACGCCACAGATCGATTTTGACGATTACCGGAATGTGAATGTGAAGGGTAAAATCGTGGTGGTACTACGGAAAATTCCCGAAAATGTAGCCGCTAACGTGAAACTGCACCTAGGGTATCCGGCTACGGCTCAGACCTTCGCGGCCAAGCACGGTGCGATCGGCGTGCTGGTTTGTAACTATACCAATAGTCCCATTCTGTTCCGATCTTCCGCTACCAATTATAGCTTGAACGGGATCAATGCTTCCGTATCCAAATCGGGTGAACGCGTGAGTTCGGCTGCGGCTCTGGGTGGAAAAATTCAGGTCGCTGGGGGCCTGTCGGTACAAGCCCTGCAACAACTGATGCAGGCCGAAGGTATTGCCCTGGATGCTCTCTGGTTGAAACTCGAGCGGGGTGAGTACGTAAGTCAGCCCCTGAAAAGCAAAATCAGTGGTCACTACGAAAGCACGTTCACGAACATGCTGAGTTACAACGTGATTGGAAAAATCGAAGGCTCCGATTCAAAACTGAAAAAAGAGTACGTCATTCATTCCGCTCACCTGGATCACTTAGGTACGGGTAAGCCCGTTAACGGGGACTCGATTTACAACGGAGCCCACGATAATGCTTCCGGCGTGGCCTGTGCTCTGGAAATTGCCCGTACTTACGCCAATTTGAAAGAAAAGCCCAAACGTTCCTTGCTGTTTCTGATGGTGACGGCCGAAGAAATGGGCTTACTAGGTTCGGGTTATTTCACTGCTTTCCCGACCGTTCCCAAACGACAGATCGTAGCGGATATCAATACCGACATGCCCACGCTGCTGGCTCCGTTGGAATCTATAGCCCCGCTGGGAGCTGAACACAGTAGTTTGCTGAAGGTAGTTGAAGAAGCCGCTAAAGCCGTGAACCTGCAAGTCGAACCCGATCCCGATCCGAGCGAAGGCCGCTTTGTTCGGAGCGACCAGTACAATTTCGTGAAAGCGGGCATTCCGGCTCTGCACGTCAAGTACGGGTACGCGAAAGCAAATCCGGCCCTGAATCTGGCTGAAAAAGTAAAAATCTGGCGGGATGCGAATTACCACAAGGTTTCCGATAACCTGAACGATTCCTTCGTATGGTCGGCGGGGCGGAAATACGCTCAGGTGAATTTCCTCATCAGCTACCTAATTGCCCAGAATCCGGCACGACCAAGCTGGAACAAAGGTGATTTCTTCGAAGTAACCCAGTAGTTATTTTGTTCTTGATCCGGACGCGGATGGTAGGGAAAGAAGCCCTGCCGTCCGCGTCTGTTGTATACGAAGTGCGTAGTTTTGAGCGTTCGGACTCATGAATAACCTTCCCTGTATGAAAATTTCTTTCCCGTTTTTACTAACGCTGGCCCTGGTTTTGCAGGCCTGCTCGAACGCCGCAGAACGTACATCTGTACCATTCCAGGCGGTTGATCCGCTGAAAATCACGCGACTGGACCTCTCCGAAATACCAAATTTCCGGATGCCCAAAGGATCGTTCTGGATGGCGATGTTACTTCCCGAACTGGAAAAAGAGCGAGACTTTGTTCGCAAAGGCAATACCTATTTCCCGATCCGGTCGGTAGTGGGTCTGGTGGATACGCAGCAAATCACCGTCGAACAAGCCAAAGCCTTTTTGCAAACCCTGCCACTAGGTACAGGCCTGTACGAAATGCTGGGCGACGACGACATGTGTAAGCAGTCGGGGCCTTTGCAGGGCTTGTGGACCAATCCGGTGACGGTAAGCCCCGAGCAGGTACGCGATTTCCTAACGGGCTGGTGGTGGTCGAGAGCCTATCGCTTTGGCTGGGGCAACGCCCGGGTGTTTTTCGATCTGGATCTGGAAGGTTTTCCGGCGACCTGGAAAAATAATCAGGTGCTGGCGGAGGGCGTAAAACTGGTACGGCAAGAGCATCCAAATGTGGAGTTTGCAATGTATGCGTCAGGAAAGGCCAATTTGTACCCCGAAGGCAAGGGCGGTCCCGACCAGCCGTATGAAGTGGTAGGGGGTGAAGCCCGGCATCAGCTCTACAAAAAAGCTGGTTTTACCTTCTTTGAAATGATGCCTTACGCTCACTACGAAGAGGCTCTAATTGGCCCCGGCAAAGCCTACACCAGCTTTGAAGATTACGCCGCCCGGAGTAGTTTACATATGCGGCAATGCCTGAAATGGCTCGACGAGCGAGCCGCCTTTACCGGAAAAAATTACAAGGGTTTTAGCTGGGTCATGACCCGTTACAAGGCGGTAATCTGGAAATGATTGCTCCGCACGTCTGCGAGTCGCTGCCCCTGTGGTTTCTGGTGAGCGGAGCCGGTAGATCGGGTGGGGGCATTTGCAGCTGGAATCCCGGCGAACCACTCAATGCCGCGGATTTCGCCTTCGAGGCGGGCAAGTGGCGAGCTTCGCAGTTTAATGAATTCTGGGAGAGCCCGAAAACACAGTATAACCTCAAAATCGAGTTTTCGCTCGATAACGGCCAAAGCTGGACGGACGATTCCCGTACCTGGAAAGAAAAAGCCTACGACCTAGGCCTCCGTCAATTTCAGTGGATGTACACCAATCCTAATCCCATAGGGGTTCGGGGAGCTTTATTGGGGAATAAACTGGTAGTCGTTGCCTCCGCTTGTCCAAATCTGGAAGCCGGACAAACGCAAAGCATCCTCTGTCGGTATGGGTCGAAGGTTTGGAAAATGGACCTGCCTTATCACCAAGTAGTAGCAGGTACGGTAGCTTTATGATGCTTTTAGGAAAAAGCCCTATTAATCTATTGACGTATAGATTATATAGTTCGGTTTTCTATGTATAATTAGCCCACTCGTCGGAACTTTCCGGGGGTGGGCTTTCTTGTATTAATAGATTACTTAAGTACTACTACCCTTCAAATCCCCATGGAAATACTCGAACCTATACTGATTTTAATGGCCATACTGGCGGGGCTGGCGGCTTTAGCTCCCAAAATGAAGCTGCCTTATCCGGTACTACTGGTGTTAGGCGGCTTATTCGTTGGGATCACACCCAGTTTGCCGAACGTCCGGCTGGACCCCGAAGTGGTATTCCTGATTTTTCTTCCCCCCTTGCTATACGAAGCCAGCTGGAAAATCTCCTGGCACGATTTAAAAACCTACCGTAAACCCATCAGTCGTCTGGCGATTGGTTTAGTTTTTCTAACGACCACCGTCGTAGCTGTCGTCGCTCACTACTGCATTCCGGGTTTCGATTGGCCGCTGGCCTTTGTGCTTGGGGCCATTGTATCGCCGCCCGATGCCGTTGCCGCTACCAGTGCGACCAAAGGATTGGGTATGCCTCGCCGTACGACCGTCATCCTGGAAGGCGAAAGCCTCGTGAATGATGCTTCGGCTCTGATTGCGTACCGCTACGCCGTCGCCGCCGTCGCCAGCGGCAGTTTCATTTTATGGCAGGCCAGTATTCAGTTTGTGATTCTAGCGATCGGGGGAATACTGGCCGGATTAGCTATTGGATACGCCTTTGTGTGGGCCTTGCGAAAAGTACAGGGCAACGCAACCGTAGAAGCGAGTTTGAATCTAATGATCCCTTTCGTTTCCTATCTCTTTGCCGAACACATCAAGGTGTCGGGGGTATTGTCGGTTGTGGCTACGGGGCTCTTTGTTTCCTGGCGTTCGTCGGAAGTGTTTTCGTACCAGGGCCGTATTTTAAGTAATAATTTCTGGGAGCTACTGGGATTTCTGCTCAACGGTTTTGTCTTCATTCTCATTGGCTTACAACTTCCCTGGTTACTGGAAGGCATCACCGAGTATTCGATGACGCATCTCATTCTCTACGGATTACTCGTGAGTGCGGCGGCTATTTTCATTCGGATGGCCTGGCTGTTTGTCATTTCCAAATTTTCCATGCGATTCGGCTTTGCCAACGAAGCTACGATTAAGAGTAAAGGCGAACTCTTTATTATCGGTTGGGCGGGCATGCGGGGCGTGGTATCGCTGGCCACGGCTTTAGCCCTGCCGCTGACCTTGCAAAATGGCAATGCCTTTCCCAATCGAGATGTGGTTCTTTTTCTAGCCTTCATCGTGATTCTGGTTACGCTGGTGTTACAGGGCTTAACGTTGCCGTTCTTCGTTCGCCATTTTAATGTGAAAGAAGATACTGAAAAAGAAGCGGCTCTCGAACGGAAATTACGTCTGCACATGGCTCGTCAGGCCATGACGTTTATTGATAAGGAACTGCCGATTTTAGGAGGAAACGAATACATTCACAACGGGTTGAGAAACCGTTTTGAACAGCAAATTCGTTACCTGAATGGATCTCTTCCCACGGATGGGATACAGCCATCCCTGAAGACCCGTAATGAGCAATTCAAACAGTATATTTTTAGTGAACTGGAGGTAATTAATTTTCAGCGACAGGAGATTATCAAATTACTCAAGCACAATAATTACCCGGAAGAAATGATTCGAAAAGTAGAGGGTGAACTGGATGTCTGGAACGTGGCCGTACAAAGCCGGTTGAAAATTATTAAATAGTAAATCCTTTCCATTCGTTGCGAGTAGTCAGGAGCCTGTACGTAAGGTCCGGCTACTCGCAATGTTTTTATAGTTGGACTTCAATAGTGGGGTTTCGTTTCAATAGCTCCGCCACGAAACCCGCCTTATCTCTGGGCGAAAGAAGAATACTGTCAAAGCGATTATAAATCAGCTCAATCCGGTCCAGCGACAGGGCAGGAGACTGGAGGATATTTCTGGACTCGGATACTTTTCGAATGGATTTAATTTCTATGCATTCATGAAAGAAAAAGCCAGAGGTAATCCTGAGGGTATCAGTATCCATCTGGTAAATAGTCGTAGCAAACACATGAATGATGAGGAGCGAGCACAACAGGATAATTCCCAGTCCAACCCAGATTCCTTGGTAAGCCATAAAGCCTCCTATTCCAAGACAGAGAATTGAAATTGGAATTACTAATTCAAGACCTACTTTAGACCTATACGTTACCATATCTTTAGCCATAAAGAAAGTAAGAATCGCCTGAAAATCGGATCTTAAAGAAGCAGAGAATCGACTTTTCTCTACGTATAAAATGAGCGGATTTACGGAACGATTACGGGTTTACGTTTGGTGAGGTAACTTCAGTCAATGATTTTTTATTTTTCCACAGTTTGATATTTTTCCATTTCAAGGCGGGAGCTTCAATTAAATGCCATGAAGCATAAGCGAATAAGGCTGAGATCGTAAGACCACCGATAATCAACCCCACATGATCAAGTTTAAAATAATAGACAAGAGTTTGTTGTACTGGGAAGCCGTAGATATACATGCCATAGGAAAGATCGCCAATATATTTTGAGATACTGCTAATCCCCACTACCGGGCATAAACAGCCACATAGAATGCTCAGAGGGAGCATGGTAACGCTTACGGTCAGAAACTCAGAGCGTCCCGTAGCAAAGATGAAAAGTGCTAAAGATACAACAAAAATAATAGCTAAATAACGCACGGGAAGTTGCTGAATACGAAGCACCGCTAAAAGCGAACCCGCTGCAAAATAGACACCCAACTCTATTAAATACCAGTCTAAAATAACGAAGTTCCACTGCTGAATTTCGGCGAAATTGAAAACAGCCAGTTTCGCAAGCGTCAGATAAATGAGCGACACGATTATCAGAACAATACTACGTTTTCCTTTAATAAAGAAAAAAACAGATACAGCTACGTACATCGTGAACTCAAAGGCGATCGTCCACAAGGATCCATTGATCGCGTATTTATGGGGATTTTGCTCGAATATACCCGTAATAGCGAACTGGAGATGATACAGCCCCAGGTTCTTGGGGATATAACTTTTAACGGATTCGTTGCTCCAGTAAGGTATTTCGCTATGGTACACAAAGGGGCCCAGGAGAACCGTTAACGTAAGCACAACAATCAAAGCCGGATAAAGCCTTAAAACTCGTTTCCAATAGTAATCAACCAGATTTTTGGATCTTTCCAGGCTTTGAAAAATAAGGTATCCACTGATTACAAAAAAACCACGGACGGCAATCCAGGAGAAGGTGTATTGTCCATGACTAGCCTGGCAAAGCCAGTCGCATTCCTGAGAACCGGCTAGTGGGTAAGCGTGTGTAACAATAACGCAGGCCGCAAAAAGGAGTCTAACAAAGTCAAAGTTGTTTCTGCGGTGCGTTTCCGTAAGTGATCTTTCGTTCATGCTATAAAAAAAACGAAATTACATTAAAATGATCAATTGTTGATAGCTCAGACTTAAGCGGCAGGGTTTTAATGATAGTATTCATAGTTACATCGAATAAGATAGATTCGCTGCTTACTAAACCTTGTCCCAATAACTGCTGGATATACCACTAGAGACACCACTTTTTTCGTAAAAATTAAAGGATTATAGTCTCCGACACCATGAGGCTCATGTAAACAGTAAAAGCCCCCAGTACGACCGGAGGCTTTTGACGATGAACTCTATGTATTAAAAAAAATGAATCTTATTTTTTGGGACTGGTCGTCGGTTTACCACCGCCAGCGGGTGCTCCGCCGGAAGGCGTACCGCCCGAGGATTGTCCACTAGTACCGTTCTGCATGCCTGCTCCAGTATCGTTTCCGCCCCCATCTTTCACGTCATCGTTTTGAATGGATTTCGTCCGGCGGCGGGGAGCCTGCATACTCATCTTGCCAATCTTGTAACTAAAGGTCAGCCGTACGCCCCGGTTATACATGTACATGTTGTTCACCTGTGTAAACTGTGGTGACGTCAGCTCCGTTTTCATCCGAATGTTGGAAGCCAGGAAGTTTTCAGCCGCAATACCGATGCTGCCTTTTTTGTTGGCGAAATCTTTCCGGATACCTAAGTTATAGAAGCCAAAACCGGCCATCCGACCCTGTAATTGTACCTGCGGCCCCCGCATCATACCGAAGCCCTGAATACCCCAGCCCTTACCCAACGTCGCCTGTAAACGGCTACCAAAATCGACGTTGAAGCCCGAATTTTCAATGTTAATCGACAAACCGTCCAGTCCCGTAGTCGTACCCTGCAGTTTAGTATAGTAACTGTTGGTGAAGAAATCGAGGCTGAACTTAGACGAGAGGTCATACTTGAAAAACAGGTTAACCCCTAAGGCATGTTCCGAGCCAATGTTTTCGAACGTCGTCAGAATGGCTCCGGCCAGCGTATCGAGGGGCGTCCGAACCTGCGTAATCGAGTTATTGGTAAACCGACCAAACACCGCCGCATTGAAGAAGGCTTTGTTGAAAGTATTACTGTAGCCCAGCTCCACGTTGTCCGTTAACTCCGGGCGTAACAGAGGATTTCCCATCGTCACGTTCTGCGGGTTGGCGGCGTTGAAGTTAGGGTTGAGCTGCTGAATCCCCGGACGTTGAATCCGGCGGTTGTAAGCCAGTTTCACCATGCCCGTTTTTAAAGCTTTGGAGATGTTGACACTCGGAACGAAATTACTGTAATTCGGAATGGCGATGGACGCATCGGTGTTCGAGCGGGCGTCGATGGCCGTGTATTCGTACCGTGTGCCGACTTTGAAGGTGTACTTGTTTTTGGTCGTATACGTGTAGGAGGCGTAACCCGCGGCAATGTTCTGGTTGTAATCCAGGAAGCCTTTGGGGTTATTTTCCTGCGGGAAATAGTCACCCGTAGGTCCGGCCAGCAGGTACTCGTAATCACTATTAACCTTTCGCATGATGCCTTTTAATCCAAATTCCAGCATCTGGTTTTTCTGAATGGGCGTCTGGTAATCCGTTTGCAGGGTAAACTCTTGATTGACGTTATCATTCAGGTTTCGTTGACGACCCGTCAGGGCTTCTCCCGAGAGCAGATCAGCATCGAAGTTGTTCACCATGTCGTTACGACTGTACAACGCCGATACGCTCCATTCCTGCTGAGGCTTGAAAATGTGCAGGTAGTCAATGTTGGCATCAATGGTACCCGAATTGTTTTTCGTCGTAACGTTCCGGTTCTGCGTACCCGTCATGGTTCCGTTGGTAAACAGTTCCGTCAGGTAATCCTGATCGACATTCCGGTTCCGCAGGCCGTAGCGAATACCCGCCGTAATGCTCTCGTTTTTAGAAATATCGTAATCCCAACCCAGGTTATAGCGGCCCATCAAACCGCGGCTCATCCCATCGCCCGTCTGACGCGACAGGAGAGTATTGCCACCCACCTGACTGGTTTGGTCGAGCGTAGAGAGCGTTTTGACGTTGTACTCCGCCCGGCCAAAGCCGCCCAGCGTGAAGCCCATTTTGCCTTGGCGATAATTACCGTTTAGTCCCAGGTTCGCTCCCCGGTTACCCACGCCCGTATCCAGGTTCAAGTTGAAACCCTGCAGGTTGTTTTTCTTCGTGATGATGTTGATGATCCCACCGGAACCTTCCGCATCGTATTTAGCCGAAGGTGAAGTGATGACTTCCACCGTAGCAATCTGGTCGGCGGGAATTTGCTTAAGGGCATCCGCTACGCTACTGGCGACAATCGTGGAAGGTTTGTTGTTGATCAGTACGCGAATGTTACTGCTACCCCGCATCGAAACGTTTCCGTCGAGATCGACCGAAAGCATGGGTACTTTGCGTAAAATATCGGAAGCGTCACCCCCTTTTGAGGAAATGTCTTTTTCGGCGTTATAGACTAGGCGGTCTACCTTTTCTTCAATCAAAGCTTTTTGACCCGTTACGGTAACCTCCTGAAGCGTTTTGGAATCGCCTGTAAGTTTGATGACCCCCAGTGTCACATCCTGAATAACGTTCAGCGGCTCAATCGATTTAGTTTCGTACCCCACAAATGAAATTTGTAGGCGGTAGTTGCCGGGGCTTACGTTACTGATCGTAAACTGGCCCTTGCCATCGGCCACCGTGCCCGTTACCAGTTGATTGGTCGATCGGTTGAATAAGGCAACGCTGGCAAATTCTACGGGTTTGCCGCCGGTAGAATCAACCAGGAATCCCGTCACTACGGGATTTTTAGGAGCAGCGGGCTGCGTGGAGTCGGCAGCGACTGGCTGTACAGAAAGGGAGTCGGTGGGTACCTGTGCGTAACCGTGACTCAAACCGAATAGGGCTCCAAAGGATAGGGTAAATACGTATCGTTTCATTGCTTTTGGTCCAGAAAAGGAACGATACAAAAGTGATACCAATCCCTGGGGCCACGAAATGAATCTTACCGAGTGCCGCCTTCGAACGGACGAATGCCCATTTCCGCCGGAAGAAAGCGGGGACGAGGGGATGCACAGATTTTAGACAGAATTGATGCGTTATTTAGGGATCAGAACTTTGGAAATGACCTATGAAGATTCTACTGGTAGAAGACGAAACGTTGTTATCCGACAGTATTCGCTCGGCGTTGGTGCAGGAAGGTTTTTCCTGCGAAACGGCATTGTCTTTTCAGGAAGCCCGCGAAAAACTGGCGGATAAAATCTATGATATTGTTGTACTGGACATCAATTTGCCCGGTGGACTGGGTTTCGATCTTTTCGGCGACATCCAGAGTATGGACTCGCATCCGGGCGTACTGATCATCTCGGTACGGAATAGTCTGGACGACAAACTACGCGGCCTCAACCTCGGGGCCGATGATTACCTAGTGAAGCCCTTTCACCTTGATGAACTGCTGGCTCGCATTCGCAGTATCATTCGTCGCCGCTACCCGCAAGACTCCGAGGAACTGGTGTATCATAACCTCTCGTACGATCTGGCTACGAATCAGGTACGCGTAAACGGACAGGAGTTAAAGCTGACGCACAGCCAGTTACGGATTCTGTACTATTTGCTGGTGAACAAAAACCGGACGGTTTCCAAAGAGTCGCTGTCCGATTACGTATTGAAAGACGACATTGATATGGTCGATTCCTTTGATTTCATCTACACCCATATCAAAAACCTCCGGCAGAAACTAAAGAAAGAAGGTTGTGAAGTCAGCATCGTAACGATGTACGGGATGGGCTATACCTTAAAAAAATCCGATGGCAATTAATCAGTACAGTAAACGCTTCATTACGAAGATTAAGAAGGTCTACGTTGTAGCCCTGCCCATTCTGCTCGTCCTGACGATTCTATTCAACAACCTGGTCATTGATTTTTACTATAAAGTCATTTATCGAAACCGGTTCAAGGCTCAGGCCGAGGAGGTGGTTTCGTACGTGGAGCTGACGGGTTCGTTTCCTAAAACGGAGGGTATTACCTACCGACTGCTACCGGCGGATACCAAACCTTATTCCTACTTCGAATACCATTTCTTCGACGTTGTGACTGTGGACAGCGATTTCTGGTCGATCCTTTTTTTCAATCAACACCTGAACAACAAGCGGATCAAGGAATTCACGACGACGGCAAAAATCAAAAATCGCTGGTACGAACTGAAGATTACCAAAATCGAACTGAACGAACCGGGCGGACCTGAAAATGAGGCGGTTTTGTTTGCAGTGGGCTTCTCGCTGATCTTATTCTTCCTGCTGAACTGGGGCTTTTTCCAGTTTAATCTCAACCGGGTTTCGTACAATCTCTGGCGGCCTTTTTATCAGAATCTCCGACGGATCAACTCGTATCACATTCGCAACAAAGAGCCGCTGCAACTGAAAGATACGCACATCCGGGAGTTTGAATTGTTCAATCAGGCCATTCTGGATTTCACGACCAAAACCCAGAGTGCTTACAACCAACTGCGGGAGTTTACCGAAAATACGGCTCACGAGCTGCAAACACCCCTAAGTATTCTGCTGGCTAAAGTCGAACTGATTCTCAAGCGAACGAGTCTGGAGTCGGAAAACCGGAAGGAACTGCTGGATATTAAGAAGACGATTGTCCGGCTGTCGGGTATCCATAAAGGACTCAATCTATTATCCCGGATTCGCAGCATTCAGTACGCTGGTAACATTGAAAAAAAGGAAATCAACTTCAATGAACTAGTTCGGGAAAGTCTGGAAACCTACGAAGAACTCATCGAGTACCGCAACCTCACCGTGACCTTGCAGGCGGACACGCCCGTACTGCTCAGCACCAACGAAGAACTGGTACGGATTTTAGTGGATAATCTGCTGCGAAATGCGGTGCAACACAATGTAAATCAAGGAGAAATTACCATCAGTCTGACGAGCCGTGGCTTTGAAATGAGTAATACCGGATCAGTTGTGGAGGGGAGGACCGAGGATTTATTTGCCCGGTATCATACCAAATCTACGGATAATGGTCGACTGGGATTAGGACTTGCCATTGTAGAAGCGATTTGTGAGACGCTCGACTTTCATTGTGCATACGCCTATCAGCACTCGCAACACGTGATTCGGATTCACTGGCAAAAATAAAAATTACAATTTTTTAATAATCGACAAATTGGTCAATAAGGTTGACAAATTGGGCAATCCGTCAGATTTTCGACAGATTTTGGGGCTTCTTTTGGGTATCGGAATCGGACAATCGATGGTTGTGAGAAAGGAGAGGAAACAAATTTTTCAAATGGTTGGTTGTCATTCCTGGTATAATACAAGTTTTAATAGCTGAGTAATGCATTTCATCCCATCTCAATCGTCGTCTTTCCGAACCAGGCTTGCTGGAAAAATGGGTCTCTGCCTATTGGTACTGGCCGTGGCCTGCGGAAAAAAAGATGAACAGAAGCAGGGGGCACAACAAGCCCCGGCAGCTCCTAAAGAATATCCCGTTATTACGGTAGCCGCTCAACCCACGGATGTGTATACCGATTATCCGGCAACCATGCAGGGTCAGCAAAACGTAGAAATCCGACCGAAAATTGACGGCTATATTGATCACATTTATGTAGACGAAGGGGCCCTGGTTCGTAAAGGACAGGTGCTCTTCCGGATCAGTGCTCCCCAGTACGAACAGGAAGTACGCACGGCTCAGGCTAGCATCAAAATTGCTCAGGCTGACGTGAATGCGGCTCAGATGCAGGTGAACAAAGTGAAACCACTCGTGGAGAAAGACATTATTAGTCACTACGAACTGGAATCGGCGGAATACACCCTGCAATCCCGGCAGGCAGCTCTGGCTCAGGCCAAGGCTACGCTGGCGAATGCCAATACGAACCTGAGTTACACGAAAGTGGTGAGTCCGGTGGATGGCGTGATTGGTCTGCTGCCCCTCAAGTTGGGTAGTTTAGTAAGTCCCACCACAACGACACCGCTGACAACCGTAGCCAATACGGGCAATGTGTACGCCTACTTTTCCCTCAATGAGAAACAACTGCTGGACTTCTTCCGGGACGTAAAAGGAAATACGCTCCAGCAACGGTTGGCCACTTTACCGGCGGTATCGCTAGTACTGGCCGATGGAACGGTATACTCGCACAAAGGCCGCGTCGAAACGGCCAGCGGTCTGATCAGTACCGAAACGGGTTCGGCTAATTTCCGGGCGACGTTCCCTAACCCCGAAGGTTTCCTGCGGAGTGGGAGTACGGGTCAGGTGCGGGTTTCTTCCCACATTGATAACGCTCTGTTGATTCCCCAGAAAGCTACGTACGAATTGCAAGGCAAACGTCTGGTATACCAGGTGGTTGAGGGTAATAAAGTGAAGAGTGTGGAAATTCAGGTACGACCCACGACGGACGGACAATCGTTCATTGTGCAGCAGGGTCTGAAAGCGGGTGATCGGGTCGTAACGGATGGCATTACCGCCCTTCGGGATGATGTGGAAATTAAGCCAGCAGCTCCGCAGGCGGATTCTACGGCTACTGCTGCCGATACGACGCGAAAGTAAGAGCGGTTTAGAGCAGACGGCTTAGCGGCAGACGCCGGAGCCTTCCACGCACAACCTCATTTAATATGTTTAGAAAATTCATTGAACGGCCGGTATTATCCACCGTTATCTCCATCATTATTGTCATGCTGGGCGTGTTGGGGCTAGTCACCCTGCCCGTTTCCCAGTACCCCGAGATTGCTCCGCCGACCGTACAGGTGCAGGCGACGTATACGGGGGCCAACGCCAGCGTAGTACTGTCCAGTGTGATTGTACCGCTGGAAGAACAGATCAACGGGGTAGAAGACATGATGTACATGACTTCTACGGCGGCCAACGACGGTACCGCCACCATTACCATTTACTTCAAACTGGGGACGAACCCTGATTTGGCGGCAGTGAACGTGCAGAACCGGGTATCCCGGGCGACGAGTTTGCTACCGCAGGAAGTAACGAGGTCAGGAGTAATCACCAGCAAGCGGCAAAGTAGTAACGTACTGATCTTTACCTTATACAGTAAAAACAAGGCCTACGATGCTACGTTTTTACAAAACTACGCCAACATCAACATCGTACCCCAACTCAAACGGGTAACGGGGGTAGGGGATGCGAGTGCCTTTGGTTTGCGGGATTACGCCATGCGGATCTGGTTGAAACCCGACGTGATGGCTACGTACGGCCTTATTCCCGATGACGTATCGGCAGCTCTGGCGGAACAAAACGTGGAAGCCGCTCCGGGTCAGTTTGGAGAAAGCAGCGACCAGTCGTTTCAGTACGTCATCAAATATCCGGGTCGTCTGAAAGATCCCGGTCAGTTTGAAAACATGATTATCCGTTCGACGCCAGGCGGTCAGGTATTACGTTTGAAGGATATTGCCCGGGTGGAATTAGGTGCTCAGAGCTACGCCAGTATTTCGACGTCACAGGGCTATCCTTCGGTGGCACTGGCGGTTAACCAGACGGCGGGTTCGAATGCTCAGGAAGTCATCGAAAACTCATTGAAAGTAATCAAGGAAGCGGAAAAATCATTCCCTTCCGGGGTTCACTACGCCGAGCTGCTCAACGCCAACAACTTCCTGGATGCGTCTATTGAAAAGGTAATTCATACGCTGATCGAGGCCTTCATCCTCGTGTTTATCGTGGTATTTATCTTCTTGCAGGATTTCCGTTCGACGCTCATTCCGGCCATTGCCGTACCCGTCGCGATTGTCGGTACATTCTTCTTCCTGAACCTGTTTGGGTTCACGATTAACCTGCTGACACTCTTCGCTCTGGTACTGGCCATTGGTATCGTAGTGGATGATGCCATCGTCGTAGTGGAGGCCGTGCACGCCAAGCTCGACGAAGGGTACCAGTCCGCCCGCAAGGCTTCCATCGATGCCATGGGCGAAATCAGCGGAGCTATCATCTCCATTACGCTGGTGATGGCCGCCGTATTCGTACCCGTAAGTTTTATCGGTGGCTCAACGGGGGTATTCTACAAACAGTTCGGGTTAACGCTGGCGATTTCGATTATTCTTTCGGCCATCAACGCCCTGACGCTGAGTCCGGCTCTGTGTGCCCTGCTGCTGAAGCCGCACAATAAGGAGCACCACAAGAAAGGATTCATGCAGCGTTTTTACACGGCATTTAATACGGGTTTCGATGCCGTTACGGAGAAATACAAGCGTTCAGTAACCTTCCTATCGGCGAAGAAATGGATCGCACTGGGTAGTATTGCCGTATTTGCGGGAATCTTCGTCTGGCTAATTCGATCGACACCTTCGGGTTTCGTTCCTAATGAAGATCAGGGAACCATCTTTGCTAACATTACACTACCTCCGGCTTCGTCGGTAGAACGTACCACGGCCATCGGGGATGAAGTAGACCGCATTGCCCGCGAAATGCCCGCCGTACGATTCACAACGCGTCTGGCCGGGCGGAGTATCATTAGTGGGAACGGTAGTTCGTACGGGATGGTAATCATCGGGTTGAAGGATTGGAAAGACCGTCCGGACAAAGATAACAATGCCGTAATCCGGGATCTGTTTGCCAAAACCGCTCACATTCGCGGGGCTGAAATCGTCTTCTTCTCGCCACCTACCATTCAGGGTTTTGGT
>NZ_JBMDWJ010000146.1:0-23467 GCF_048595215.1 Siphonobacter sp. | reverse complement strand
AAACTCCAACGGACTCTGCTTGGTCTTGGTTTTGAAGAGTTTGCTGAATGATTGCGAATGCTCGAAGCCTAATTCGTACGCGATTTCACTGACTGACAAATCCGTGGTGGAGAGCATCTCTTTCGCTTTTTCGATGAGCTTGTGATGAATGTGCTGTTGGGTAGTTTGTCCGGTATGTTGCTTCAGTAAACTGCTGAGGTATTTGGTGGACATGTGCAGCGTATCGGCGATGTCCTGCACCTTGGGCAAGCCTTTCAGTAACAGATCTTCCTGATTAAAATAATCCGTCAGTACCTGCTCCAGCCGATCCAGTACCTTGCTGTTGGTGATTTTCCGGGTAATGAACTGTCGCTCGTAGAAGCGTTGAGCGTAGGTAAACAGGAGTTCCAATTGGGCAACAATCACATCTTGGCTAAACTTATCGATCGATGAATGGTACTCTTGCTTGATGTGATCAACGATACTGTTGATCAGGGTTTCCTCTTTATCGGAGAGAAACAGGGCCTCGTGGGATGCGTACCCAAAAAACTCGTATTGCCTGATTTTCTTCGCCAGGGGCGTATTCCATAGAAAGTCGGGATGGATAAATAACATCCAGCCTTCCAGCTTGGGTACGCCGTCACTTCCATCGCCGCGTAAAATCTGTCCCGGAGCGGTGAATCCCATGATTCCCTCGTCGAAATCATACTGTTGCTGCCCGTAGAATAGCGTATCGCAACCTCTTTTCAGGGAAATGGTATAAAAGTCGAACACGACCGCGGTAACGCCTGCGTCTCTCGTCAATTCGGACACATCCACCACGCTAATGAGCGGATGATGCGGTTTGGGAAGTTTCGCGAGCCGATGCCCTTCGGTAATGGATTTAATACGGAGTGGCGTTTTGGTTTCCATGAGGGTAAGTTAGTTATTCTTCCGAAAGGATAGTATCCAACAGGCGGCATTCACCTACCCTTTAAAGGGATATTTCAACCAGATCAGTAATAAGGGCAAGGAAAGAAAAGGGATTTCCATCAAAGCGATGCTACTGTTTCCCGCCCGTAACGACAGGGCCATGATCAAAACAATCGTAACCGCATTCAGCACATTGGCCACGAAAAAGGTCTGCGGGAAAAACAGCAGAACCCCCACGGCGATCGACCATACGCCCATGTAGGGCATAATGGTTTTGGAGAGCCCGAGGGCCGACAACATTTTTGCTTGTTCCGCGTTAGCGGGCTGGAAGGCGTCCCAGCCGTGTTTGATACTCAGAAAGGCCGAGATCAACAGGAGTACGATAGCTACAATTTTCATGGATTTACTGGAAAGATTCGAGGGAATGAATGGTGATTAGACGATCAGAGGTATACGCCAGGGGGCGGCGTTGGTCGGCTTTACTTCGTACCATACATCGTAGACGCCCCCATTTTACCCGCCTGCGAAAGCATTAACTTGGGAGCCACTCGGCTCATCACCCGCATCAATCCAGCTAGACCGGGGTAAATTTCATCCTTGTCGTTTTTCATGCCCTGGATGGCCGCATCGACAATTTTTTCGGGAGCCATCAGAGCTTTGGCGTTGAAGCCATCTTCATCGATGAATTTGTCATTCAGAGGTGTCGAACTTCCGGGAGCTACCAGTTCAATGACTTTAATGCTCGTTTTCATGAGTTGTACGCGTAAGGCCTGCGTATACGCCCGCAGTCCGGATTTGCTGGCACTGTAAATGGGGGAGATGGGGAAGGGCATGAATGCGATACCGGAGGTCACATTCAGAATTACTGCCTTAGGTTTCGTTTTCAGATGCGGCAGAAACTGCTGTACCATGCGAATCGGTCCCATCAGGTTGATTTCCACTTCACGGGTAATGTCCAAAAGCTCGTGGGGCTGATTCAGGCTGAGTTTACGCATTTCACCGGCATTATTGATGATTATATTCAAGGCAGGAAATTGCCGGGCCACCTGATCATACAGGGCTACAATGTCCTCCGCTTTACTTACATCGCTTTGGATGGTATGTACTGCCGGAAGTTGTTGCTGGGTTTCCTGTAGTTTTTGTGCATTTCTTCCCGTAATAATCACGGTATTACCCAGGGCCAGAAGTCGGGAAGCGAATTCAAGTCCAAATCCGCTGGTGCCGCCGGTAATCAGGATGGTGTTGTTGTGCAAGTCCATTTTTCTTTCCGTTTTGTTTCTACAAAAGTCAGTCACGATTCCAAAAACACTTGTAGTCGATTGTCGCAAGGATGTAGCCAGAAGGGAAGATTCGACACGAAAGGGTAGGAGGTTTTCCGTATTCCGCGTGCTTAATACGGTACTTACGGGCTTTTCATGCGGATAAGAACGAGTGATTGCCTTACTTTAGAGGCGTATAGGACAAGAAAACGAGAGGGGTACGAAGATTGCTCAAGTCAATCTTCAGTAAATGGAGATGTACCCATGCATTCCGCCCTTTCGATTCCGCTACTATTCTACTCTAAAACCTAGTTGAATGACCGCAGCCGTAAAATGGATTATGCTGAGCCTGATGGGCTTAAGCTTGACCCTCCACGCCCAGACTCGCTCGCTGAAAATTACCAAACGCTACCTGAATCTGCCCGTAGCCCAGTCCCAGCACCGGGGTACCATGGCCTTGGTGACGCCAGACCATACGGAACAGTCTTTCAAAATAAGGCTGGCCTCGGGAAAGCCTGATTACTGGGTCTTCTATGATGTCTCAGCCTGGCAGGGCAAAATCCTTACTCTTCGATACGACGGTAGTCCAGAAGGATTAAACCAGATTTACCAGGATGATCGCCTAGCGGGTCAGGACTCCCTGTATCACGAAAAACATCGACCGCAATACCACTTTACCAGTCGCCGGGGCTGGATCAACGATCCCAATGGGATGATCTTTTACGAAGGGGAATACCATCTGTTCTATCAGCATAATCCTTTCGAACGCGAATGGGAAAACATGTCTTGGGGCCATGCCGTAAGCAAAGACATGGTTCACTGGGAGGAACTACCCACGGCCCTGTCACCCGATCGGATGGGAACTATGTTTTCCGGCTCAACGGTGATTGATTACGAAAATACGGCAGGTTTTAACCGGGGGAATGTACCGGCGATGGTTGCTTTTTTCACGGTGGATAGTCCGGAAAAGCAGGTGCAGTGCATGGCTTATAGTCTGGATAAAGGACGTACGTGGACCAAATACGACCAGAACCCGCTGATCGACTCCAAAGCGAAATGGGAGAGTAAGGATACCCGTGACCCCCGGGTGTTCTGGTACCAACCGGGTCGGCATTGGGTGATGGTACTGAATGAGCGGGACGGCCATTCGATCTATACCTCGAAAAACATGAAGCAATGGACGTACGAAAGTCACATTACCGGCTTTTGGGAGTGCCCGGACCTGTTCGAACTTCCCATCGATGGTGATCCCAATAAAACCAAATGGGTAATGTACGGAGCCTCCACCACGTACATGATCGGCGATTTCGACGGGAAAAAATTCACGCCGGAGTCGGGTAAACACTCGTATACGCACGGGACCATCTACGCCGCTCAGACGTTTACGAATATGCCCGAAAAGGACCCTCGCCGGATTCAGATCGGTTGGGGCCGGGTACAGCAGCCGGGGATGCCCTTCAATGGCATGATGCTACTGCCCACCGAACTACGGCTTCGTACGACCAAAAACGGTCCCCGCCTCTTTAGTCTACCCGTCAAAGAAACGGAACAACTGTTTACACCAGCGGGTCAATGGACCTCACTGAGGGCCGAGGAAGCCCAGGAAAAACTCAAATCGGTGGACGTACAGGATGCGTTTCGACTCAAAACTACGCTCAAACTTTCCCACGCGACGGACGCGGGTATTTCGCTTTTTGGTCAGCGAATCCTCAATTATGATTTGAATTTCAATCAGTTAAATGGAGCCTTCTATTCGCCAGAGGATATGACGAGCATGGAGATTACCGCAGAGATCTTCGTAGATCGAACCTCAATAGAGGTGTTCGTGGACGGCGGTCGGTATTCCTATTCGCTGGAGCGGAAACCCGTGCCGGGCAATCAGGAAGGGCTTCAGTTCTGGGGCAATCGGATTGAGGTGAAGGATCTGCAGGTATACAAAGTGAAGTCGATTTGGAAGTAAGGGTAGTTGGATAAGTATAAAAACAAAGGTGCAGAAACGAACCACCTCCGTTCATTTCTGCACCCATTCAAAAATCAAACCAAGTATTAAATCGCCGGTTCCGCCGGTGTATTCGGGTTCGTCAGTCGTTCCTGATCCGGATAGGGGTAGAAGTTTCGCGTCCGTTCGGCCGTGAGCGGTATCGGGTTAACATTCACCGCAGGAGCCGTACGGTTGAAACGGCGACTATCTTCCAGCCGTAAACCTTGCATGAAAAGCTCCGTACTGCGTTGTTTATAAATCTCCGTGAGCAGACTAGCCGCATCGGTACCGCCAGCGTAGGCGGGCAAAGCGGCATTTACGCCGAAGGGATCTCCCGTTGTTTGCGTACGAACGGCGTTGATCTGAGCTACGGCTTCGGTAATCGAACCATCACTCCGGACCAGTGCTTCGGCTTTGATCAGACGAATCTCATCGGGCAGATATACCGGAATGGGCTTGGTGATTTCATTGAAAAATCCGGCTACTGAACGCAGTACCTCGCCACCCACGGTCACTTCCGGCGTAGCCGTGTAGAAGTTAATCCGGGCATCTCCCGTTTCCAGCAGCGACGTCGGTAACCCGAATGTAGCCCGGGGCTGGTAATTTTTACTAACGACAATTTGCTGGTAAATGGGATTGGGCGATTGCGACGAATACACAAACTGCGACCGCGACGTCAGGTTAACCGCATTCGCCGAGGCTAGTGCATCGGCGTAGCGACCTAGCATCATCTGGTAGCGAGCCCGGTACGCGTTCAGGCAATCCCGCAACTGAAAATCTGTACCCAGCACCCGCGTATTGAATTCCGTCGAAGGAGCCGTGGCCGTAATTAGATCAATGCCCTGCGAAAGTAACGTTACGGCTTCGGTCAGGGCCTGTTGGCGGGGTACAAACGGGGCCTGTCCATTCTTGTTGGTTTGGGTGGGGAACTGCTCAAAACCCGTCGCCAGTCCGCCCAGAGCCATCGCCTTGAAAAGATACGCGTGAGCCAGTACGCCATTGCGGGTGGCTTCGTCGGTAGCCAGTACGGTGGGAGCGTTGGCGATTAATTCGTCGGCCATGCCCATCACCCGGTACATCCTTGCCCAGAGGTTGAGCACGTTACCGTTGAAGGAAGGCAAAGCCGTACCGCCAGCTTCGAGTTCGAGTACGTTGGTGAACGTAGTGATCCCTTTCAGCTCCCGCGTGGTCGTCCCCGGTGTAATGATAAGAGCTTCCAGGGCCGAGGTCGAATAGTATTGTTTCATCCCCAGGCTCAGGGTCAGCATCCCTTCCCGACTGGATAGTACCTGTTCGTCGGTAGGAGCATTGGGGTTGGGAATATCCAGTTTACAACCCGTCAGTAAACCAGCAGCCAGAAAAGAGGCCAGAATATATGTTTTGAATTGCATGATTTTCAGTGGATTAATGCTTAGAAATTGACACTTACGCCGAACAGGAAGCTACGCGGAATCGGTACTTCCACAAAATCGAAACCACGTACGGCATTATCCTGACCGGCGGCGTTGGTTTCCGGGTCCCAGCCACTGTAGTTATCAATCGAAAGCAGGTTACGGCCGATGAGCGTAAGCCGCAGGTTCTGCATTTTCCAGAGCTTCGGCGTCAGAACGTACGATGCGGAAATTTCCCGGAGCTTCACGAAAGAGCCGTCTTCAATGTAATTTTCAAAGATCGAGAACAGGGCCGCACTCGTACCCTTCGGCACATCGCCGCGAAGCTCGGGTTCGTATCCTTTCAGCGAAGCATAGAGGTCACGCTCGCCAACCCGACGGGTGAAGTTGAACACCTCAAAGCCCAGCATGCCGTCCCATTGCATCCGGAAATTGAATTTTCCAATCTCAAACTCATTCGTAAAGCCAACAATACCCCAGGGGTTGGGATCGCCGATGACCTTGCTCAAAATCGTTCCAGTGGGCTGACCGTTGGCATCCCGCTGAACGGTGTACTGTCCGTTGGCCAGCTGGGTACCCCGTTCCCGTTGCGGATAGCGATTGGGGTTCGTAGCCGTAGGGGCGGTTAACAGTAAGGAACCGTCCGGATTGCGGGCAAAAAAGGTGCTGTAATACGCTCCAAGCGGATAGCCATTGACGGCAGCCACCTGACTAAATCCACCCGCGAAGGGTAGTACGCCGTTGCCTTCCACGCCGTTAACCGTATTCTTGTTGGACGTATAGGTCAGCGTAGTAATCCAACGGAACCTACTGGTCTGTACCGGTACGGCTTTCACCATCACTTCAAAACCTTTATTCGTCATCGAACCCACGTTGATGAGGCGGTTGTTGAAGCCCGTCGTAGGAGCCAGCGTACGGTTCAGAATCAGATCGGCTACGCTCTTGTTGAAGTACGAAAACTCCACACTCACGCGATCGTTCAACAGGCTGAAATCCGCACCAATTTCGGTTTCGGTCTGACGCTCGGGTTTTACCGTAAAGTTTCCGAACTGAGCGGGAGAGGTATAGCCCGTCTGGCCACCGTAGATGACGGGGCTGTAATTGGTAAAGCGATCATACGCTCCAATGGCGGTCAGGTTGCCCGACTGCCCCCAGGCGGCCCGGAGTTTGAATGAATTGACAACACGGCCCAGGGCTCCTTCACTCCAGAATTTTTCGTTGGAAAGCACGTACGAACCACTCACTTTTGGAAAAAACTGCCAGCGGTTATCGATGCCGTATACCGACGAAGCATCCACGCGGGCGGCTCCCGTAATGAAGTAGCGATCTTTAATGCCAAAACTCTGCTGAGCGAATGCTCCGAGAATGGATCGCTCCGAGCGGAATTCCGTGGCAATAATGGTTCCATTATTGATCGTCTCGCCAAACGCTCCCAGTTGCTGGGCCGTAGCTCCAAAGGTTAGTGTACGATCGTATTGGATCGTGCCGCCAATACCCGAAGTCGAGGTCAGCCAGTCATTCACTTTCGTATTATAACTGACATTCAAATCGTTGTTGATCTGGAAAACCGTAGCATCGGCCCGGCGGGCCAGTCCCTGATCGTAGGTCGGCGTGGTGTTTTTCGGTGGAATGTAAGCCGTAGCCGATTGCGTGTAGTTGTCGATACCGACGGTATAATCAATGTTCAGACCTGCGATGGGTTTCAGGTTGAAATTGAAATCCGAAATGATTCGGCTCGTTCGTTGTCCAAACTTGAAGCGGTTGATGGCTTCAAGCGGGTTGGTGCGGCGTACCACGCTGACGGGAGCAGTGGAGGGATAGACACCCGTAACCGGATCGGGTTCCGGATTGACGGAGTTGTTACTGAAAATGAATCCCGTCAGAGCCCCATACGCCTCGCTGATGCCGCCGTTGGGAATTTCCTTACTGGAGCTGTACACGTAGTTGCTACCCGCCGAAATCGTGGCTTTGTTGCCGATTTTCTGCTGAATACGCAGGCGAATGCCATTGCGGTTGAAATCCGTACTTTTAATAATTCCCTGATTATAATAATTAGATCCGGAAACAAAGTATTTCGTGTTAGCCGTACCGCCCGAAAGCGAGAGGTAATTTTCGGTACCAAAAGCATTCTGGAAAATTTTGTCCTGGTAATCGTAACGGGTAACCGGAACCTGCGTCTCGTCCGTCGGCGTAGTGTTCGCGAAAGCAAACGGATATTCGTTGTAGGCCATTTTCTTACGAAGCTGACTGACCCGAAACTGCGTAGAGAACGTAATGGATGGTTTGCCTTCTTTCCCTTTTTTGGTGAAAATCTGGACGACCCCGTTGTTAGCCCGCGACCCGTAAATGGCCGCTGCTGCCGCTCCCTTGATGACCTCAATGCGATCAATATCCGCCGGGTTGATGTCCACCAGACGATTTTGGGAGTACCCGCCCAGGTCAATCAACTGGCGGGAATCGTTGTTGACAATGACCCCATCCACGATATAAAGCGGGTCCGATGAACCCACAATCGTGCTCGGTCCCCGCATCCGGATGCTGATTCCACCCGCGGGGTTCCCGGAGTTTTGCGTAATCTGAGCACCGGAAAGCTTGCCCTGCAAGGCGGCATCGAGGGAGGGGGCGGCGGAAAATTGCAGATCTTTCGCTCCTACGGTAGCAATGGAGTTACCAAGTTCGCGTTTGCTGGTGGCACCCATCGTACCGGTCACTACGACTTCATCCAAACCGAGCACGTCTTCCTCAAGCGTGGCATCAAGGGTTACTGCATTTAGACTGGCATTTACGTCAAAGCTTTTCTGCTGACTTTTGTACCCTACGCCGGAAAAGATCAGCGTATACCGACCCGGCTTCAAGGAAGGCGTAAACTGGTACGTCCCACTGGCGTTAGTCGTGGTTCCGGTACTGGCCGAACTTAGTTTCACGGTAATAAACGGAAGGCCGGACCCATTGGCATCGCTGACCTTCCCCTGCAGTTGTACCTGAGCCGAAACGGAACCCGCCAGGGCCGTCCAGGCAAAAAGAAGGTAAAACAGGAGCTTCCCTGGAAGTACTGATTTTCGCATACGGTTAACTAGTTTGGAGTGTGTACTACTAAAAAAGGCAGGTCGTGGGAAAGCTGTAGCAGCCGCCCGCGTCCTACGAAAAACGTATTCAGGAAGTCGATTTAGAGGAAAAAACGATTAATTCGGGAATGAAATCTTACCCATCGATACACTGGGAACGCCCTGTCGATTGCCAAAGTGGGTCTTGCCGCCCACCAGAGCTTCGTTTGCCAGCGTAGCAAACAGTACGGCTTCTTTCGCGTCTCCCGAAATACCCAGTTCATCGGTCCGGCGAAGGGTCATTTCGGGCAAGAGCTCCTGGATATACTGCCAGAGTAAGGGGTTATGCATCCCGCCTCCGCTGGCGTACAGCACCCAGGGTTGGGTCGTATCCCGGCTTTCCAGCGAACGGTGCACGGCCTCGGCAATGGTCTCCGCCGAGAAACGGGTAAGCGTCGCCAGTACGTCTTCGGGGCGGAGGTCCGTACGCTGGATTTGCTGCTGAGCCGCCTCCAGATATGCCAGACTAAAGAGTTCTGGCCCCGTGGTTTTGGGAAAGGGTTTCTCAAAAAACGGGTCCTGCTTCAACGCGGCTAGTAAGGGTTCGTGTATCGTTCCCCGGCGGGCCAGAGCCGCATCTGCGTCGTAGGCTTTATTGAATTTCTGACGCGTATAGGCATCAAGCAGCGTATTGCCAGTGCCGGTATCGGTAGCGAATACTTCATCCGCATTCAGATTGGCCGGAAGGAAGGTAAAGTTGGCAATACCACCCAGATTCAGCAGAATTCGGTTTTCTCCCGCTTCCGAAAAAATCAGATAGTCGCC
The DNA here is from genome assembly GCF_048595215.1 of Siphonobacter sp. NCBI lineage: Bacteria > Pseudomonadati > Bacteroidota > Cytophagia > Cytophagales > Cytophagaceae > Siphonobacter > Siphonobacter sp. Next base: position 14,076 of record NZ_JBMDWJ010000146.1, on the reverse strand, counting down.
GTACACGGCCAGCGGAGCCCCTTCACCACCCGCTGCACAATGTTTCTGCCGAAAATCGGACAGGGTAATAATGCCCGTAGTAACTGCCACGTGATCCCCATCGCCAATTTGTAGGGTAGCGTTGGGAAACTGGTCCAGACCGTGCAGAATTCGGGGGGCGTGAAAGACCGTCTGTCCGTGACTGGCAATCACATCCACTTCCGCCGGAGCAATGCCCCAGCCTTCCAGACAGTCGAGCACCAGCCGCCCGTGCAGGTTGCCAATCCAGGGATTCAGTACGCACAGGTGTTGGAAATCAATGGTTCGCTTGGCGAATACGGTTCGAATTTCGGCTTTAATTTCCTCGGTGAAATCTACCGTGCGGAATTCGCGTACGTTAACCTGCGTTTGGCCGCCTTCCCCCCGAAAAGTACAGAGGGCCACGTCCAGTCCATCCATCGAAGTACCCGACATCAGGCCAATGATGGTACGTTCAGGTTTCTGAGCAATCGTATAAAGTTTCTGTATATGTGCGTTCATGGTTCGTTTGGGGATGAATTAAAGGGTTTTGACGCCGAGAGCCAGGTACGGTTGCAGACTGGGATGGCTGGCGTCAAGCTCGGTAATCAGATAATCAAGCGTGGTGACGGGGCATACCCGTAGTTTCATCGAGGTGTTCAGTTTTTCGGCGATGGCCAGAATCACAATGGTCTTAGCCGCCTTGAACATCGCCTTTTTGATCTCCACGGTTTCCCATTCCAGATCGGTAATCCCTTCCGTAGGATCAATGGCGTTGGTACCCATGATGCAGAGGTCGGCCCGAATGTCGGCGAGCTTCAAAAACGCGTCGCCGCCTATTACGGTTTGACTATACGTTGACACTTTGCCGCCAATCAGGATGGTTTCCAGGTTGGGTTTGTTCAGTAACGCAATACAGGTATGCGGATTGACCGTTACGAAAGTGGCCCGTAACTGATCGGGTATGGCTTCGATGAAGGCCTGTACCGTCGTGCCGCCGCCGATGAGTACAATCATGCCGTCCCGCACGAGGGATATTGCTTTTTGGGCAATTCGCTCTTTACTCGTAGAAGCATATCGCAGCGATTTTTCGCTCTGGGGACTGAAGTGATTACCCACCGCCATCGCTCCGCCCTTTATTTTAATGATGAGCCGCTCGTCGGAGAGTTCGTTTAGGTCACGGCGAATGGTCTCCTCGGATACATGGAGTAGTTGAGACAAGTCACCGAACGTGACCCGGGAATGGATGTTGATGTGTTTGAGTATAAGTTCTTTTCGCTCTTTTTTGACCACCGTAATCATAGCTATTACCCGATAATCTGTTCCTCTAGCCTAATCATCTTTACAAATATTAAAAAGAATTGTCAATAGTTACATCAAATTCGAATATTATTTGGAAATAGTGACAAAAACTAGTTGAATACATTGTGTTTATTTTAAATTATAGTATTTAATTCTAAAATATTTAATTAATTAAAGTTGGAATTTATATGGACATAAAGCTTTTATTGAAATATTTGGTTATAAAATTAGATATAATTGCTAAAATTTATGGATTTCTGAGGTAGTGAAAAATTTTGGAGTGGGATAGGGCATGTATTTAGTTATTTACCTATACTGAGTTTGGTCCCGTAAGCAAGGCTCATAGGCGGGAGAGATTTTCATCTTCTGACAGTAGTGACTGGTTTTAGCGAGTTGGTATAGTAAACCACATAAAACCGCACCCCGTCCTATCGCATTCCATGCCGGAATTCCATTCTGGGGCTCAAGTCGCCTTCCATTCCATAGCGGCCACCATGGGATGGCCCCCATGGAATGGTTTCATCCGCAACGCGGTGGCCTGGAGCAGGATGAAAAGAGCGGTGGGCGTGCCGGCATGGGATGCCCCGCATGTAATGCATACGGACTAAAAAACCAGCCGTCTCAGGGGGACGAAAGGCAGCCATGAAATAAACGATCATTCTCGCCCTAGTAAATCCTCAGTAAACGCCAAACCAAACATCTATCGTACAACGCTACGTCTAGCTAGAACCGTAACTGGCGGTAAACCTTACGATTGTTATACGTAACTGACTAATCATTGGGCTTTTCTTAGTTTCTTTGGCTCCGTTAGAATCCTCTTACGCTAAACCTATGATCAGAAGACAGTTTATTCAACAGGTGCTGCAAGGTGCCGCTTCTACGGCTGTGCTCAGTACACCTTGGGCAGCCGCAGCCGCTGACTGGCCTGCGGCTGCCGATCTCCAGAGCCATACCATCGCGGACATCAGCTACACCGAAGTACAACTCAAATGGCCCCGGTTTGTGGGTAAAAATGGTCGGCGGGATAACCACGGCTATGGGCCTAAAGTAGGGGTCTGTACACTAACGACGGATCAGGGAGCGAAAGGCTGGGGGATGCACGGGGGACGAAATCAGGAGGCTATTGCCTACCTGAAAGGCAAACGGGTTTCGGACGTGTTTCAGCCCGCTGTGGGCGTTACCGATCCCAAAGCCCTGGCTTTTGATGTACCCCTACACGATCTGGCCGGCGTGATTCTGAATAAACCCGTTTATGAGTTACTGGGACAAAAAAAGCCCATCCTGACCAAGTGTTACAGCGGGATGATTTATTTCGACGAGCTGGAAACCAATGAAGGGCCCGTAAAAACGGCGGCCGGGGGACTGGATAAACTGATCGAAAACTGTCGGCACGACTACCAACTGGGGTATCGGCAACTCAAGCTTAAAATTGGTCGCGGGAATATGTGGATGCCGAAGGAAGAAGGGCTGAAGCGTGATATTGAGGTGACCAAACTGGTAGCTAAAACGTTCCCAGACGTTGAAATTCTGGTGGATGCCAATGACGGCTATACTGCCGATACGGCGATTGCCTACTTGAAAGGCATTAGCGATATTCCCCTCTTCTGGATGGAAGAACCCTTTGCCGAAACAGTTGCCGATTACGAGAAACTGCGGTCCTGGACCAGAGCCAATAAGCCTAACATGCTACTGGCCGAGGGCGAAGCCAACCCCAATCAGGCCTTATTACGCGAGTTGGCAGAAAAAAAACTGATCGACGTTCACCTGACCGACATCATCGGCTACGGATTTACGCCCTGGCGGAAACTCATGCCGGAACTTAAGAAAATGGGGATTTTAGCCTCACCGCACGCCTTTGGTGAATTACTCAAATCGTACTACTGTACGCACTTGGCGGGCGGACTGGGCAATACAACAACCATCGAAGGCGTACCGGCTACCAGTGAAGACATTGATTTTGGTAAGTATAAAATCGAAAAGGGAAAATTCATTCCTTCCCCGGACCCTGGCTTTGGTATGACTTTGCTTAAAAAAGGCTGAGAGGAGGAGGTTTGAAAGGGGTTAAGGTTGAAGGGGTTTGAGTAGTTTCAGGTTTGAACTGTAAAGCGAGTGCTCGGATAGACCGTCGGTACGATTACCCGAGCACTCGATCTAAACTGACGTTTACCAGGGGCTTATACCTGTTTCTGGAGCGTTATCATCACTAAAAAACTGGCTGGTAGGGCCATCGGCATCCAAGAGGGCTGCCTTTACTACACGACTGGCGGCATCCGCCACAGTACCGGTACCGCTGTGGTGATTGAAATCCGTGGCTGTGTAGCCCGGATCCACGGCATTTACTTTAAAAGCCGTATCCCGCAATTCATACGCCAGCACAATGGTGTAGGCATTCAGGGCGGCTTTGGAGGTCGTGTAATAGGCCCCTTTCACGGCATAGTACTTCCAGTTCGGATCGTTATGCAGGGTCAGCGAACCTAAACCCGAGGTGACGTTGACAATGCGAGGTGCGGAAGAAGCCCGGAGTAAATCCAGAAAGGCTTGGGTGGTTTCAATGACGCCAAAGAAATTGGTTTCGAACACTTGTCGAAAGGTTTCTATATCTCCCTCCACAGCCGTTTGAGGAAAGCCACCACTGATACCCGCGTTGTTGATGAGTACATCCAGCACCTGCGTTTTCTGTCCGAGTACCTGACGGGCGGCTTTGATGGACTCCGGATTATTTACATCGATGGTAATGGCTTCGACCTGAGCTAATCCTTCGGAGTTAAGCTGAGCGACGGCTTGCTCGCCTTTCTGGGCATCGCGACTACCCAGATATACATAATAGCCTTTTTGTAGAAGTTGACGAGCCGTTTCAAATCCAATGCTTTTGTTCGCTCCAGTAATGAGTGCAGTCTTCATGTTTCCGTTGTTTTTTGTTGGAACAAAGGTAGAATAGCCCCTTCGAGTCACTGAAACACATTTTGCGGTATTACTGGTACATTCTTCGGGTAGCCGCCCGATACTCGGCTGGGGTAACCTGCGTTTCGCGTTTGAAGAAGCGACTGAAGTACGAAGCATCCGAAAAACCCAGTCCAAACGCAATTTCCTTCAGAGACTGTTCGGAGTGAAACAGCAGTCGGCGGGCTTCCAGTACCAACCGGTCATGAATATGCGTAATGGCTGATTTACTGCTTTGGGCTTTGATGACTTCACTTAGATAGCCCGCCGACACATGCAATAATGAGGCGTAATCACTGACCTGATGCAGCTGATGAAAGTGTTTGTTAATTTCTGATTGGTACTTTTTCAGAAGTTGAGTTTCCGCTGAAAAAGTCGTACGCTCAAATTGCTCCGTGTACAACCGGCTCAAATACGTGAGCAGAACCTGCAGGTAGGCCGACAGCATTCGCTGATGCCATACGCCCGAAGTCAGATACTCGGAATAAATTTTATCCAGCAAGTCTTCTACAAACACTACATCTGCTTCAGAAAGGGCCAATTCGTGCCCATTTTCCGGATTCTGAATCATTGGAAGAGCTCTTAACATCGTGTTTTCCTGCAAAGCCAGAAATTCCTGCGTAAAGGCAAAGGCAGTACCCCAGGTGGGTTTAGGCTCTTCCTTGACTGTAATCTGTTGCGGGGCAAAAAAATAGAAAGTCTGATCTTTCGGTTCGTAGGGAATCATATCTACCCAATGTCGTCCGCCACCTTGCCGGATGAAGCCCAGTAAGTAGTAGTCTTTTCGGTGGGGAATGAGTAGTTCGGAGTGATGGGTAAGCGTTCCTTCAAAGCGGGCCATACTGAATAGCTTGCTGCCTAAAATGGGGTCCTGCTCTAGCGTGTAAAGGGGAATAGGTTGATCAAGGGTCGTAAGATTCATTGTTAAAAGTACAAAATTTTCGTTTTTACCTATGCGTAATTGACAAACGGTGGTTGACTCAATTTGCCAGCGTTTCGCAGGGACGTGAGGGGTTACAGTTCCCTCGATTCCGTCAAACTATCCATTCTATAAATTAGCAAAGTAAAGCCTGTACGAACAGAGACGTCTTTTTGTGGTACTACTCATGCGAAGGATTTACGTCCTAAAATGCTGGTAAATGAGCGAAAGCCAGAATTTAAATGATTCGCTTTTCCAACCATTTCCTAAGTATGGAGTTATTCCAATACACTTTTGACGAATGATATGCCAGGAGAGAAATTCCCCCATGCAGGGTCGCTTCGAGAGCGTTTAGATATCGATTTTGCCTTAACCTCGGCGGGTTTGGGCGTTTGGGAGTTAGATCCTATTTCCAGACAGGTACTCTGGGATGATCGTTGCCGGGAGCTGTATGGCTTAGCTAAGGAGAATACTCTTCCTTATGAAAAAGCAATGGCCTATATCCATCCCGATGATGTGGTTCGTGTGGATAGGACAGTTCAGGAAGCTTTTCAAATACCTTCAGGCGGTAATTACGATGTGACCTATCGTACCATTGGAGCCGATGATGGCAAATTACGGTGGGTTCGCTTTTACGGAAAAGCCTACTTTGATGAACAGGGATCTGTATACCGTTTTGGCGGCGTTGCTCAGGATGTAACCCGCGACATGGAAAGTCTGCAAAATCAGCAGGCCGCTCAGCAGCAAATGCTCGACTCGTTCGAAGCCTCGCCGGTAGGAATTGCCGTGATTGATCGACAGGAACTAACCTTTCAGCGAGCGAATGCTTTTTACGGAGAATTAGTAGGCCGAACGCCCGACCAATTGGTGGGTAAATCATTGTTAACCGCTTTGCCAGAACTGGCGGGGCAAGGCTTTGATGACTTACTCCAAGGCGTGCTGGATACGGGTATACCCTTTATTGCGAAAGAAGTAGCGGCTACACTGGTTCGAAATCAACTTTTAGAAACGATCTATGTCGATCTAACCTACCAGCCCCAGCGGCCTCCTAATCAGACCGAAATTACGGGCATTCTGGTGATTGCCACTGATGTAACGCAACAGGTACTTTCCCGAAAAAGAATCGAAGCCAGCGAAGCCCAGCTCAAAGCGATCATCGCGACTGCTCCAGCAGCTATGGGACTATTTGTGGGTCGCGACTTGATCGTCGAGATGCCCAACCAAGCCTTTATTGATATTGTAGGAAAAGGGCCAGATATTGAGGGTAAGCCGCTGCGGGAAGTAATGCCGGAATTGGAAAATCAACCCTTTTTGCAAATTCTGGATGATGTGTACACCTCGGGAAAAATGTTCCAAAGTGACGGCTCCCAAGTGAACATTGTTCAGCATGGCGTGATGACCTACAACTTCTACAATATTACCTATACGCCCTTGTTTAACGAGAAGGGAGAGGTATACGCCATTCTGGATATTGCCATTGACGTCACGGAAAGCATACGCATCCAACAACAACTTCAGGAAACCCAGGCGAAATTACAGGAAACCATTGAACTGGCCGAACTAGCCGCCTGGGAGATTGATTTTAATACGGGGGTGGTGACGTATTCCGATCGTTTACGCGATTGGTGCGGATTCGAAAGAGAGGAGCCTTTGACGATCGAGCGGGCTTATGAAGTAATGGATTCCCAAAATAGGCTGATTGTTAGAGCGGCGGTGGATACGGCTCGTCAACCGATGAATGAGGATCGGTACGAAGCTGAATTTTCCATGAATTGCCTGAAGACGGGTCAAAAACGAATTCTACACGCCCAAGGAAAGTTAACCCGGGATGAGCAGGGTATAGTATGCGGGCTTACGGGAAGTTCCCAGGACGTTACGCTGCAACGTCAAACCCAAGCCGCCCTGGAATTATTAGTACAGGAGCGGACGGAGGAATTAGAGTCGACCAACGAAGAACTTTTTGCCTCCAATGAAGAGCTGGCCAATATCAATGAGCAGTTGCATCAGGTCAATGACCAACTGCTTCGGTCGAACAGCAGCCTGGAGCAGTTTGCTTACATTGCCAGTCACGATTTACAAGCCCCCCTGCGTAAGATTCAACAATTCATCGATATTTTGGTGAAACGTCATGAGCATACGTTGGCGGAAGACAGTCGATTGTTGGTTCGGATCAAGGAATCGGCTCATCGCATGGGCCTGCTCATTAGCGATTTACTTACCTTTTCGAAAATCTCGAACGGAAAAGCGGAGACCCAGCAAGTGATGCTGGCAGAGGTGGTAACTCAGGCCATCGATAATTTGTCGGTAGCCATTGAAGAAACCGGTGCTGACATTAGCGTAGCTCAGCTACCTCCGTTCCGAGGCGATGCCCGGCAGTTAGAGCAGCTCTTTCAAAATCTGCTCTCCAATGCGATTAAGTTTAGTAGTAAGGATATTCAGGGCAATACGACCCTTCCTTCGATCCAGCTAACCTACCAGTTACTGGAATCCGGGGATATACCTTCGATTCCGGGCTGGACTCCCGTACACGCGAGTTACCACCGAATCCGTATTCAGGATAATGGAATTGGTTTTGAGGAACAATACGTGGACCGGATCTTCGGGGTATTTCAACGCTTGCACGGCAAAAGTGAGTTTGAGGGGACGGGCGTGGGACTGGCGATCTGTCAAAAAGTTGCGATGAATCACGAAGGGTTTATTCAGGCTCACGGTGAACCCGAGCAGGGAGCTACTTTTGAGCTTTATCTACCCGTTCAAAAGTAAAAGAGAAGGAACGCTACTAAAAACAATTACGCTAACAGCAGGAATTTTGCTCGGTAGTACCTTCTCTTTTGCAATGAATAAATAGCCATCGACTGGTTATAGCGGATATAAGTATTTATTCAATTTAGATTAAAAAATAGGCTCTTAGTCGCATAAATGAAGAAGTACTCCGATTTGATTCATAATTTTATACCTTGATTTCCACAAGAACGGTATGAATTATTCGATTTTATCTCGATTCTGTCATTAATGACTTTACGAATAGTAGGAGTAATCCTCCTAGGTTTATTTAGCTTTTCTTCCCAAGCTCAACATTTCATCAAAGGCCGCGTTAAAGAAGCTCAGTCTCCCCAACGCCCCCTGGCAGGAGCCAGCATTCAACTAACGGGTACAACGCAGGGAACCGTATCCAATGATGAAGGCTATTTTGAACTTCAGAGTACTGCTCCGGCCACGTCTATTACTGTGAGTCACGTGGGCTACCAAACCCAGCGAATTTCGCTCACGGGCAATTCGGCTCCCATTGAAATAAACCTAGTTGCGGCCAACGCACAGGGACTCAAAGAAGTGACGGTTACTTCCCGATATTACAAACCCTATCATTTAAACACGGTTTCGAGTGCCTTGCGGCTGCAGACACCCTTGATTAACCTTTCCCAGAATATCCAGGAAATCAGTGCGGAGGTCATTTATGATCAGGGAAGTTTTAACATGACCGACGGGATTACCCGGAATGTCAGTGGCGTGATTCGACAGGAAGTTTCCAATAATCTGGGACCCTACATGTTCATGCGGGGCGGTCAGATTTCGACGCTTCGCAATGGAATCGACCTGACGCCCATTTATCGCGGACCTGCCCCCGAAGACGCCGCCATCATTGATCGGGTCGAATTTATGAAAGGGCCTTCGCTCTTCATGAATAACATTGGCGATCCCGCCGGTACCTTCAATGTGCTAACTAAACAACCCACGGGTACGCCGCAGTATTCCGCCACGGCGATGCTGGGTAGCTGGAATTTGTACCGGCTAGCTGCCGATGTAGACGGCGTGCTGGATGCCCAAAAGAAGTTTCAGTACCGTTTGAATGTCATGGGAATGACGAGTCAATCTTTCGTCAAGTACGATTTTAATCGCCGCTTGTTGATAGCTCCCGTGCTGAAATACCAGATCAGTGATCGTACTTCCCTAACCGCTGAATATAACTACCAGCAGTTCAGCTATGCATTGTTTAGCCCGATTGTGATGTCACCAAAAGGGTATGCAACCTTGCCCCGCAATTTCACCATTCACGAACCAACGCTGAAGCCGTACCACGTTCGCGACCATACGGCATTCTTAACCTTTACGCATGGTTTCAGTAAAAACTGGTCGCTAACCGCTCGGGGAGCCCTGATGCAGAATGATTACGAAGGGATTTATATGTGGGTAACGGGCGTGAATTCGGCCAATCCGAACCTTTTGCTTCGCAATCCCAAATACGATCTGGCCCGCACGCAGGTGTACTCGCAGCAGGCGTTTATCAACGGGAAAATCCGGACGACGGGCTTAACGCAACAGATTCTGGCGGGTGTGGATGTGAATCAGAAGCGGTTCCGGGCGGATAGTTACGTAACCTACGATACGTACACGGATGCCGCCGGAAAAACGCAGCCTACGTATTACCCGCTGACTATTGATGCCCCCGAATACGGGGTCGAGATTCCCAATTACCATACGCCGGGTGGACTCGCCAAGGGCAATACCAAGCAATCCATCGATTATTACTCGGTGTATGCCCTGGATGAATTAACCTTCTGTAAAGAGAAGCTGCGATTGACCCTAGGTGGACGGTTTACTTCGGTAAACACCCACAATAACGTATCCGCAGTACTGACTTCCTCGAAAGATCAGCTATTTACGCCACGGGTGGGTTTGAGTTACAGCATTCAGCCTACTTGGTCGGTATACGCCCTGTATGATCAAACGCTGATTCCGCAGGCGGGTATTCTGGCTACGGGAGAGGCCATTCGTCCGTTAGAAGGAATTAATCGGGAAATCGGCATGAAGAAAGACTGGCTGGATGGCCGCTGGAATACGACCCTTTCAGTGTACCATATTCACCGTAGCAACATCGTCGCTACCGATCCTAACAATGCCTTGTATCGCCTGCAAGTGGGTAAGTCGCATTCAAAGGGAATTGAACTCGACGTGGTTGGCGAAGTACTGTCGGGCCTGAACGCCGTAATCAACTACGCCTACAACGATTCCAAAATTGAAGCCGATGTCAACCCTCAGCTCATTGGAGCACGTACACCCATGTACGTGAAACACGTACAGAATACCTGGCTGAATTATCAATTGCCCGGTTCGAAACTTTCCGCGTTTTCCGTATCGGCGGGTTATCAGTACCAGGGTGGACGCGGCGAACGTTATGCTACGGCGACACCGCATTCCAATCCGGATTATTTCCGACTGGATGGGGGCATTGGCTGGCATCGCAAACACTTGAAGGTTAATCTTTTAGTAAATAATATTTTAAATAAAAAGCTGATTGCGACGCCCTGGTTTCGCAGTGGGTTATACTATTGGGTACCGCAGGCTCCCCTCAATGCCCGCCTGAGTATTCATTACGTACTTTAGTCTTTTCCCATGTTAAAAGCAATTAACCTAACCAAAGCCTACGGCTCGCATACCGCCTTGGATCACCTAAACCTGGAAATCCAGGCGGGTGAAATCTATTGCCTGCTGGGCTCGAACGGGGCGGGAAAGTCAACCACGATCAACCTGTTTTTGGGTTTCATTCCGGCCACGAGCGGTCAGGCGTTCATCGATGGGGTAGAAGTTTCGGTGAATAACCAGGCCACCCGCGATATGGTGGCGTATATCCCCGAAATCGTCAATCTCTACCCAACGCTTTCCGGGATGGAAAATCTGGAGTTTTTCAGCGGACTCTCTGGCTTTCAGTATACCAAACAGGAGTTGGGCCGTTTCATGGAAGTAGCGGGTCTGCAGGCTTCGGCTTTCCATAAACGGGTGTCTTCGTACTCCAAAGGGATGCGGCAGAAAGTAGGCATTGCCATTGCTCTGGTCAAAAAGGCAAAAGTCCTGTTTTTGGACGAACCCACGTCCGGACTCGACCCGCACGCGAGCAATGAATTTTCCGAAATCATCACTCAACTCAGCTTACAGGGCGTTAGTACGCTCATGGCTACGCACGACTTGCTCATGGCCAAAAACCTCGGTCACCGCATTGGCATCATGCACGAGGGGAGGCTCAAACAGGAGCTGATTTCTGATGAGGTATCGCACGCCGATCTGACTAAAATTTACATTGATCTGGTGAAAGAAAAAGAGGTTCGGGTGTAAAGCTGATCGGCTGAATCCTCGTATACAAGATAGATTCAGCTTGGAGCAACAACATACCAACCCTGACCTGATAAGCCCTTATCCAGCATGATTCAACTCGTTATTCAAAAAGAACTTCGGGAGATTTTCCGGACTGCCAAGGTCGTCTGGTTGCTCATCGGCGTTTTGATTCTGATGGGTTTAGCCTTGTACAATGGCTATTCCTATTACGTATCCCACAGTGCCTTGCTGCGGGAATCCCAGAAAGTTACGTATCAACAGTTTATCTCGCAGGGCGATAAAAACCCGCACTTGGGAGCCCATTTTGGCTTTTATGCCTACAAGCCCACGGCCGAACTGGCCATGATCGACAACGGTATCGAAGATTATACCGGTAATTCCTTTTACCTCGAACCGCATAAACGCGGCGTGGTACGCTTTCGGGAAGTGACCGATGCCACGGGAATCCGGAGTTTCGGGTTTTTCAACGTTGGTTATTTCGCCCAGTTCATTCTGCCGCTGTTCATCTTTCTCATTGCTCACAATATCTTTTCGAAAGAATGGGAAAACGGGACCATCAAAATGATTCTGAGTTCGAAAGCCACAACGCGACAGATTTTTACGGGTAAATTACTCGCCTGTCTGATTCTGGTTTTTGCTCTGTTAGTACTCCTGGGTATCGCGTCGCTGGGTTTGTTGAGTCTGGGCCAAAATTCGGCTCATCTGCCTCAGATTTTCGGGGCATATGGCCTGTACTGGCTGGGTTTGGCCGTCTTCTGCCTGTTGATTACCGTCATCAGCGTGTCCGTATCTCTGCTCACGCGTAATTCTTCGCTATCGCTGGTAAGCCTGTCCGGCTTCTGGTTACTCGGTGTTTTCCTGATTCCGCGGCTATCCAGCGAGATTTCCAAACGACTGTACCCATCCATCACTTCGCTGGAATTTGAGAATACGACCTTCCACGACAAGGAATACGGGGTTGATGGCGAAGGTACGAAAGATGAACGGCGGGCCATTCTGGAAAAAGAGACTCTGAAGAAATACGGCGTAACCCGGCTCGAAGACTTACCCGTTTTCTACATTCCCATTACCATCGAACATTTCGAAGAATCGGATGGCAAGGTCATGGATCGGGCTTACGAGGCCGTAGAGAAGAACGAGAAAAAGCAGAATGCCGTCCTGCTAACCTCGTCCGTATTGTCTCCCTTTCTGGCTTTTCGGGATTTTTCGATGCGGATGACGGCAACGGATATGCATACGCACAATGATTTTGCGGAGAAAGCGGAGCTGCACCGCCGGAAAGTGGGCGTAATCGTGGATGATTTTTACCAAAAAAATACCGTTGCCAGCAATGACTTCTGGAAAACCGTCCCGCAGTTTGCGTATACCGCTCCGGGGATTGGCTGGCGACTGGCTTCGGCCGCCCCATCCATTGCCATTTTGCTCGGCTGGACGCTCGTATCCGTGCTGCTAATGTTCTTCTCGTATCGAAAAATGACCGTGTAGGTTCTCATGGCTAGTGGAGGTAAACGCATGAAATTATCCATCGTTCGGGTCATCTGGAACCTGGAATTGAAAATATTATCCCGGAATAAAGTACTGGTGGCTTTGTTTGCCATTATGCTGATGATGCTCCTTTCCGCCCTTTGGATTGGCAACAGTATGTACCGGAAACAGGAGCAGACCATCGGCAAAATTCAGGTTCACGAAGCCGAAATGCTCGATAGCCTCAAAACCCGTATCCGCCGGATTGAAGCGAACCACATGGTTCACCCCGGCTTTATCTGGGATGATCCGACCTTTGCCTATAACACCGCCCGTAACGAAGGGCCCAAGTTTGCGGTCAAGCAACCCTTTGTTTTACAAGCTCTTAACGTGGGGCAAAGTGATATTCAGCCCTTTTATTACAAGGTGTACATCAACAAGAAACAGTACCTGACGTACGAAGGGGAAATTGATAATAGTCTGCTCCAGTTCATTGGTAACTTCGATTTTGCCTTTGTGGTCATCTACCTGTTTCCCTTGCTGATTATCGTTTTTACGTACAATGTGCTGTCAAGTGAAAAGGAACAGGGAACCTGGGTACTGCTCAAAACCAGTAATCAATCCATTGCCCGCTTGATTCAGCTACGGGTTAGTACTCGTTACGTGCTCTTTACGGGTCTGTTCTGGTTGCTGGTGATTCCCATCATGGTGGCTCTGCTGGGCAGCAGCTTTTTAGCTACTTCGAACTGGTGGTGGACCTTCGCTCTGGTTTCGTTGTACTTTGCGTTCTGGTTTGTTCTTTCTTTTCTGGTGAACAGTTTCTCGTTGTCCTCGACTGTAAATGCGATGGTCTTGATTTTCCTCTGGCTGTTTACGGGTATCCTGATTCCTAATCTCTTACAGATTGGTCTGAGTCAGGCATATCCTATTCCCAGCCGGATTTCGCAGACCAATGAGGAACGCAAAGCCGTGAACAAATACTTTGAGAAAGACGGACAACTGTTAACCAAAGAAGTCTTCAGTAGCCCCCGGACCCTGATTCGGCAGGCTTCGATCGTCACGCCGGGTATGGTCTATGGGTATGGCGTAATCGTCTACAAAAGTCAGGAAATTAAAGATGCAGCGGCGGAGGTAGCGGAGCAGAAATTGTACGGACAAATCGAAAAACAGCAGGCGGCCATCCAGGCTTTTCAACTGCTTAGTCCGGCCCTAATGATGCAGGAAGAGCTTTCCGCTTTGTCGGGAACGCACTGGTTTCAGTTTAACGCCTTTAGCCGCGATGTGGATCAGTTCCGGAAACGCACGCAGCAGTTTTATTACCCGAAAATGGCGTATGAATCTACCTA
>NZ_JBMDWJ010000145.1:0-21496 GCF_048595215.1 Siphonobacter sp. | reverse complement strand
TCAGCAATTATACGGTCAATAGCAGCGACGCATGGGGACCAGATTGTGGGTCCCCATTTCTTTCTTATCCTTAAACTTATGGCCATGCCGGCGGAGTTACTCCTTGAGATCGAACGCATCCATCAGCAGCTTCAGGACCAGACCTATGCCAAACGAAATTCACGGGACCCTTGGATACGCCACTGGGCCTTTCAGTGCTTGGTGAAGGCCGGGCTTCTCGTCTCTCGGGGTAAAACGTACTACAGTCTAACCGAAAAAGGCTATGATGTTAGCCTTCACCCGGGACTACTCCCCTGGGTAAGCCAGCATGTTCAGCTCAGTTGGTGGGAACAACTGCAATGGAAAATGACCCGCTTATTGTTTTAAGGATCGCTTGCGTTCCCAGCCCCCTACTTTACGCAGACTTAACAGCAACCCGGCATTTTGAGAAAACAGGTCACCCCGATCCAGGGCTAGCTTCACACCAGCGGACAGTCCCCGTCCTAAAGGAATGACGGGTAGAGCCACGCTCATGGAAAACTGTCTAAACCGATGCGGATCGGAGCGGAAGGGGTCATCTACGTAGGTCGTACGCGTGAGGAGAACCTGTACGGGCACCAGTACTTGAGCTTCCAAACCCACATGCCAGGCCCGAAGGGCATTATTATTGACTGAACGCGGCCGGTTTAGATCACTGTACTTTTGGCGAAGGGCGTAGGGAATATCTTTGGTACGGGTAAACAAGGGTGTTCCAATGATGTAATTTTCGTGAACCCAGCCGTCTAAGTATTGGCCGTTATAAAAGTAGTCGTCGTACCCTTTGGGTCCTCGGCCACTGCGGTTGAGGGTCGTAATATATTCCAGCGTAAGCTGCCGAAGTTGAAAGGCTTTGCGAGGAGTCGTTGTTTTCCAGCGTAGACCGAAGATGCCGTCGGGGAAGTTTTGAAAAGCGACCCCGGACATGTCTTCGTACGCGTGCTGATGGTAGAATAGTAGTTGAAAGCTCCGTAGGTTAAGTTCCAGCCCCAGATCAATGGAACCTAGTTGATTCCCCACCCGATTCAGGGTATCGTGTCCCGTTAACTGATCATTCGCGTTCCCTTCTAAACTACCCGGCCAAAGTACATTTTTAAACGCAGTCCAGTTGCGAGGCAAGTGGCCATTACGCGTTAAACCCGGTTCGAGGTAAGCGGAATATCCGCCCCATTGGACGAAGTGCGTCACGCCACCGTATAGGTGCCATTTTTGCTTCCCCACGCGTACAAAGAGTGCTTTGCCGTGTAACCAGACATTTTTCATGGAATCCGTATCGGTAAACCAGCCGTGACTCATGAAGGCGTTGACCGCTACCCACCCTTTGGTAAAACCCAAGGGGGCATAATCACGCGTTCCCAGCCGTATCTGCGTAATAGGCACGGCATTGCCGGAATAGGCATACGAACCCGAGGTCAGCAGGGTGTCCGTCAAGCCGTTGATCTCCCGACGCCTACCTACGTATAACTCGATAGGGCCCCGCTCCAGCCCTACGTATGCCTGAGGCAGTACCACTTGAGGCGAGCGGGTAATCTGAACGACGGCCTGTACACTGGCTTTCAGCGTCCAGTTTCCTGTACGCCACCGCCCCCCTATGCTCCCGTTGAACAAAGCTCCCGGCGAAGCCCAGGGTAAAGCCCCAAACTGATTCGTTCGCAACCAGAAAGGAGTTTGGCTCCGCTGAGCAGTCCAGCCACTGAGTTCAGCCTGATAATAGAGTCCGGTATGAGACAAGGTATCCGGTCGGTTGAATTGTGCACAGGCCGATTCATACGCCAAGAACCATAGGCAATACCGAAGGAAGCGAAAAGACATGAGGGTGCTGGTTTGGGGAAAGGTACGAAAAAAACGCGGATCGATGGACGGCTTTAAAAACCTGGCGGTAGCTGGAAGGTAAGACGTTAATGAAACGTGTAAGCGGTGTAGTAAACGCTTGTCTCCGCCTGTCCATCGGTATAGCTTATTTTTCGAAACATTAAAAAACCCCAGGCTCGTTTGCCTGGGGTGAGATGTTACTCTCGTCTTTTGTCATACCGCCATATGACGAAATAATGTTTAAATGTACTTTAATTACGTCTGCAAGTCAAGACCCTATGGTTAGGGCTAGCCTAGCGTTAATACTGTAATGAAAGTCTGAACAACCCCTAAAAAGCTATCTAGAAGTCGTATGAAGCCTTTTTTGAATTAAACTGCTCCTAACGCTTTAATCTAGTCCCGGCGACG
Organism: Siphonobacter sp.; assembly: GCF_048595215.1. Taxonomy (NCBI): domain Bacteria; kingdom Pseudomonadati; phylum Bacteroidota; class Cytophagia; order Cytophagales; family Cytophagaceae; genus Siphonobacter; species Siphonobacter sp. Next base: position 19,261 of record NZ_JBMDWJ010000145.1, on the reverse strand, counting down.
ATGTAACCTCAACGTTATTATTGGTAACGTCAGTGCTAGACATTTTTTAGGCTATGTGCGATATAGACAATGCATAGACACGCTTGCAAGGCAACGAATAATTATAGTTCTATGCACTCATGTAACGCCTGTCGTATCAATTGAAACATGTTTGATAGCCTTTTTGCGAAGGTTCGGAGATCTTTGCTCCCGTTATTGTTTTTACCGAAAGCCTTATCAATACCCCCCATCAATACGCTTCTGTGGCTGCCCCCACAGTTGGTTTACCCCGCTTTAGTTATGGCTTTTATTTCTAGTTCCGACAGTTGTCCCTATTGCCGTTCTAACGATACAGAAAGACGCCGGCGTCCGTTACTGATTAAGTTTTCGCTGTTTTTTTTAAATACGCGTTATTACCAGTGCATGCGTTGTCGCCGTTCCTTTCTGCAACTATAAAGCTATTGTATTAACCCCCCTAAAGCCTTAATCGGGCATTCCCGGGCTTCTGTTGGCTGGACAGAAGTTCCGGGTTTTATTGTATACACCCGGGGCTTATCCTCCTCTCCCCAAACCCGTCCAGCGGTCTGTCTATCAGCTCTCTATAAAAAAAAACCTGCATTTGTAGCTTGTACAACTAGGTAGGATTTGCTAGTTTTGGTACACATCCCCGCCTATCCGTTACACCAACCGATCCACGTCTGTCCTAAGGACTTACGGCTTCTGCTTTTTCTATCCTAGCCTTTTCGAGCAGCCAGCCCCGAATCCCGCTTTCTTTTCTGCTTATCCTACGCTTTCTGTATGTTTTCTAACCACTTAACGTCTTCGTATGATGACTGCTACTCGATTGCAGGAAACGCTTGCCCCTTATTTGACCGCCCCTGGTCAGGAAAAAGATGGTTACTTAGCCTTTCCCATTACCAATCCCACGGAAGGCCTGCGTGCCAATGCTCATTATTTTGATCATCCCGAATGGGCGGAAGAGTATTTAATCTACTGTCACCGCAGCGAACCCTTCAAAAGTCGCTGGCAAGCCGCCGCCGGAGACTGGACCGACAAGGTAGTCGTTGACATTGGTTGCGGTCCAGGTAACATTTTTGCTACGCTGCAGGGAAAACCCAAATTGCTCATCGGTGTAGACGTTGCCCCGCAGTCACTAGCCTTTGCCGCCCAACAGGGTTACTTACCCGTACTAGCGGATGCAACGGCCCTTCCCTTTACCTCAGGCTTTGCCGATTTGGTTACGCTTAATGCTACGCTTCATCACTGCGATGATATGCAGGCTGTTTTAGCGGAAGCCGCTCGTCTGGTTAAGCCCGGCGGCTTGCTCATTACCGACCACGATCCCCAGTTGAGTGCCTGGAATTACAAAGGCATGGCTAAACTGCTCTGGAATGCCCGACTTTGGTACTATAACTGGATTGGCCACAGCTTTCACAAATCCAACGTACAGCAGGAAGCCGCTCTGGCTTCAGAGATTCATCATAAACCTGGCCACGGCGTTACGCCTGAGCTTTTTCAACAAACCTTGGAGCCGGTGGGTTTTCAGGTGAACCTATATCCGCATAATCACGAAGTGGGTGCAGAAGTCCTCCAGGGCATTCACGGGAAAGCCGAGTTGAAGTATCGTTTAGGTAACCTGCTCTCGGCTCGTAATCCCAATGCTAAAACCAGTGCCTTATCCCTGATGTGTGTCGCCCAGAAGCGGGCCTAGTCTCTTCCGCCAGCCGCCACTGGCTTTTCTTTCCTTAGGCTATTGTACCAACCAATACGGCAAGTGAGGATCGTTCTTCACTACATTCGAGTACGCTTCTATTGGGGTTACAGCCTTTTCGCGTATACCTTTTACCGTTTAGTTCGAATATTTGCCTCTCCTTTTTGAACTTAAAGTATCTATTTGAGACACTTTCCGTCTCGGGCTTGACTTGCTAGTACAGGCATGACAGGCTATCCATTCCATCTACATTCCGATTTCTAGCTAACAAAAGCTACGAAATCCGCTACATGGTATTGACGGTAAGATTTTCTTCTACATTTCCTATCAGGATAGCATTAAACTTACTCGTCCTTAGGTAATTAGTAAAAAAATTGATGAAGACACTTTTAACAATTTTATCTTATCATTAATCAGTTTGGTCTTGCTATCAAGTTATTTTCAAAAAATAACTCTTATATCTATACGTATATATAATTATTTCCATTAATTTTATAGCATAAACCATTCTCAACCTACGTTAAATCATTGCTCCAGCCTTTTGTTAGTACTAACATGAAGGAGCTGAACTAGTCAGCCGCTACTGACTAGTTTTTTTACGTTGTAAGAAATGCATCATTCTCAATGGAGCTCTGTCCGTCAAAGCATAGCTTGTAGGCAGCTTTTATTCAGGCAATTAACTCATACCGAAAGGCCTTTCACGAAACTATCTAGTTAACTATACTAACCCCCTAAATTTATAGGCTTACTAACGATACAAGTAAAGGCTTCATTACTTACCTTTACTTAAAGACCTATTTTACCGCCTACTCACGAGTCTTTTGTAGTCCTGCCTTCCCCTAGGCCGTTCGTAACGTACCCTTTCGCTTACGTTTAGTGCCTTTTCGCTTACGTACAGTACCTACTATTTCGCCACCTACCGTTATGTATCCTTATGCACACGTTTCCTTTGGTATTAATCGTAGACGATGATGAAGATGATCAGGAATTCTTAAAGATTGTGGTTGAACAATCGGCGTTTCCTTGTCAATTACTGTTTGCTCAGGATGGTCGGCAAGCCCTGGAGCTTCTGGCCGTTGAGCAGCCTGATCTGGTCATTTCCGATGTCAATATGCCCCGCATGAATGGGCTGGAACTCTTGGAACAGCTGAAAATGTCCGCCCAGTGGCAACAGATTCCCTTCATTCTGCTCACAACGGATGGCAGCGAGGAAGCCAGCAAGCGAGCTTACGACCGGGGAGCTACTGAATTTTTGAGTAAGCCTCATTCGCAAGTAGAACTCGCTCAACTCTGGAATCAGCTCACGCACGCGTACTGTTAAGAATACCTCCTAGCTAACGCAGACTTACTAAAAATTGCCTAGGTGCTGGTAGCGGCTAGGCAATCATCCTTGTCTTTTATCCAAGGCTTTTGAATCAAGTTGATCACTTCTGACGGAAAAGACTTTCCGTCAGAAGTCCTTTTCTACTTCGAGTAGGCCTCATCCAGTTTTCTGAAAGACAAATTGAGAGCATTACAGCACTCCCTTTCGCCTTAGGGAGTTCACTGCTTTATGATAGAGTCAGACTTTTCTCAGGAGTCATTACTTTAGCCGTTGTATATTAGAGAAGCTCACGTGGTGATTAAAGGAGTAGTATTATTTCTTTTTCAACGTATGCACCAGAAGAAGGATACGCTTCTCCTACGATCTTAGCCGACTATTAGCTGACATCTGGCTACACGTGTCGATTCATCCTACAACTAACGTATTGACCTATGCAAAAGACTCAAATTGATTTACCCTTGCTTTTACCCCACGTAACCGATATAAGAGATCAATGCATTCATAGGTTATTACTGCTTTTAGAAAACAGACCCGGCATTGAAAAGGTACACATCCGGGACGCTTCCCTGACAACCCCCGATCAATTGTGTGTGCATTATGATCCCTCCATTATTTCCTTGGAAAAAATTCAAGCAATAGCTCAGCAAGCTGGAGCGGCTATTACTCAACAATTTGGTCATTTTGTGGGAACACTAGCGGGCATCCGACATGTACGGCACGCCCGAACGGTAAGTGAGCAAATCTTACGCTGGCCGGGTATGATTGAAGCAGGGGTTTCGGGTGCTGGGGCCATCCGTTTAGAATTTGATCAACAGCAAACTTCTTTGGATCAGATTCTTGAAAAATTAAAGCAATCCGGTACACCCGTGATTGCCGGAGAAAGCTCCAAGGGGTCATCCACTTCATTGCCTTCCGAAGCAAAGCACACCGCTCCCGTTCCTGAAAAAGGAAAAGATACCGAACCCCATAACCATGATCATAAAAAGCATGAGCACGGCACTTCCGCCCATGACCATGGTGGGTTATGGGGGGCAAATACGGAATTACTATTTGCCATCCTTTGTGGTGTATGTTTAGCAGTTGGCTTTGGTTTATCCTTCGTACCTACCCTTCCCAGCTGGTTACCCCTAACACTTTACGGATTTGCCTACTTCTTCGGAGGATTCTTTACGGCAAAAGAAGCAATTGAGGCCATCCGTCAAGGTAGCTTCGAAATTGATTTTCTTATGCTCGTGGCAGCCTTAGGAGCTGGATTTCTGGGGGAATGGGCCGAAGGAGCACTTCTGCTGGCTTTGTTTAGTATCGGTCATGCGTTAGAGCATTACGCCATGAACAAGGCCCGTAAATCCATTGAAGCCTTAGCCGACTTGAACGCCAAAACTGCCTTGGTTCGTCGGAACAATACGCTGGTAGAAATTCCGGTAGAAGAATTAACGATAGGCGATATTATTGTCATTAAGCCCAATACAAAAATTGCAGCGGATGGCACCGTAATCAAAGGTACCGGCTCGGTCAACCAAGCCCCGATCACGGGAGAAAGTGTACCCGTTGAAAAAACAGCGGTCACCGCTGAATCTGTACTTCAGGCCGAAAATAAAGTTTTTGCCGGAACCGTAAATGGCAGTAGTACTTTGGAAGTAGAGGTAACCAAAGCGGGCAGTGACTCTACCTTAGCCCGCCTGATTAAGCTTGTCAATGAAGCCGAGTCTCAACAGTCGCCTACCCAGCAATTCACCGATCGCTTTGAAAAGTGGTTCGTTCCCGCTGTGTTAATCCTGGTTGTAGGGTTATGCTTTGCCTTCTTAGTACGCGACGAATCTTTCGCCACGAGCTTTTACCGGGCTATGGCGGTATTGGTAGCTTCCAGTCCCTGTGCACTCGCCATTTCAACGCCATCTGCCGTACTTAGTGGGGTAGCCCGAGCCGCCCGAGCGGGTGTATTAATCAAAGGCGGACGGCCCCTGGAAGACCTGGGCACCTTGACTGCCGTGGCTTTTGACAAAACGGGAACGCTCACCCAGGGCAAACCTGAACTAAAGCAAATTGTACCCCTGCAAGGAACGGAAAAACAACTCTTAACCGTAGCCTGGGCCGTAGAAAGCTTGAGCGATCACCCACTCGCTCAAGCCATCGTTACTGGTAGCAAACAACGATTGGGGAACATTCTTTTACCAGAGGCTAGTCAGCTAAAAGCACTCATTGGTCGCGGGGTACAGGCCATCGTAGAAGAACAGCCCGTTTTTATCGGGAACAAAGCTCTCTTTGACGAACAGAATAAACTTACCAATACGGTTCGTAACCAAGCCGATGAGCTTGAAATGGGTGGGTATACGGTCATGCTTGTGAGCCAGGGAGAAACGTTTTTGGGTATATTAGGAGTCAGGGATACACCCCGCAAAGAAGCCAAAGAAACGCTTTCTGCCTTGAAGAGTCTAGGTATCCAGCAGATGATTATGCTGACCGGAGACAATCAGCGAGTAGCTACGGCCATTGCCAAGGAAGTGGGGCTCACAGACGCTCAAGGAGATTTGCTACCCGAAGCGAAAGTAGAAGCCATCCAGCGATTACGTCAGCAAGAGGGGAAAGTAGCCATGGTGGGCGATGGTGTGAATGATGCCCCGGCTATGGCCAAAAGTACCGTAGGAATTGCTATGGGAGCGGCGGGATCAGACGTAGCTTTGGAAACAGCCGATATTGCCTTAATGGGGGATCAGCTTGATAAGTTACCCTTCGCAATTGGGCTCAGTAGAGCGGCCCGACGGATCATTCGACAAAACTTATTCATCAGTTTAGGCATGGTCGTCATCCTGATTCCTTTAACGATTCTGGGGATTGCTGGCATCGGTCCGGCAGTCGTTGCTCATGAAGGCTCTACGTTGGTAGTGGTATTTAATGCGTTGCGTTTATTGGTCTATCGCCTCGAAACCACTAAGAATTAATCGGAACTACGCCGTAAATAAGTAAGGAACCAAGCTATCATCGCCGAAGGAGTAATTCTCGTGGCTAAGCGTTACTTAAAATCTATCTTTTCGTATCTTAATTAAACCGAAAAAGCCGTAGCAAGCTCTTTACGAAGGGCCTACGAGCTATAATCTTTCGTTACATTAGTCTCAGTATCGTTTTACACTTAACCCTTCTCACCTTGTACAAAAATGGACTCCCTCGCCTTAAACGAAGCAAAGAAATTCTGGAAAAAAGCCACCCAGTATAAACAGGCTCCGGACCTGGATATAGAAACAGAACTGCTGGTGCACAAACGGATTCTCACGCTTTTCCACGTGGGGCCCTATTATTACTTCATCTTTAATTTAACCAATAGCCAAGTCGAATACACCAGCGAATCTATACGTGAGGTACTAGGTTGTGAACCGGAAGCCTTTGGTCCTCCTTTTACGCTAGCTCACATTCATCCCGAAGACTTGCCCTACTTCATTAACTTTGAACATACGGCCGTTGACTTTTTCGGGCAGCTACCGCCCGGGCAGATTCGCCGTTATAAGGTCAGTTATGATTACCGCATCAAACGGAGTGATGGGCAGTATATCCGCTTACTCCATCAACTGGTTACTCTGCAAGGGGATGAAGAAGGCAGTGTACTACGCAGCCTAGGCATTCATACGGATATTACCTCCTTTAAAAAAGAAGGAAAACCCATGCTCTCCTTTATTGATTTAGAAGGGGATGACTCCTTTATTAATGTTACGCCGATGGAGCTTTTTGCCCCGGTCAAACCCGTTTTGACCCATCGGGAGAAGCAGGTACTTCGGGCACTCATGAACGGTATGGCCAGTAAACAGGTAGCCGGCTATTTATCCATTGCGAAAGAGACCGTCGACCGACACCGCAAGAATATGCTGGCCAAAACCGGTACGCAATCGACCCCCGAACTCATTAGTAAAGCCGTTAATGAAGGCTGGTTGTAAGACATTGCTAGAAAAAGCCTTGGGTTGCTCCCCCGCGGGGCATCCCAAAGGCTTTTTCAGGCGTTTGCAAGGCGGCACAAACGCTTTTCGCAAAAGCGGCACTCGGGTAGCTAGTAACTACAATTTGATTTCTCGGTAACGTTGATGCGGACACTGTACATGTCAAAGTCACGTACGTAATACGTACTGGCGGACACATCAACTTTACTGGTGGTCACCAGATTATCCGTTTTATCACTGATCTGAGCCAGATCCGATTTTAAGGGAACGGAAATAGCAAAGTCGGGATTGATATACAGGCGTTGCGTAAAGTTGCCCGCTGATAACCATACGATGGAGTTGACGGGTAAGTAAAACCATACTTTTCCGTCCATCATCGTGGCATACGACCTGCCGTAGGTCCGACCACAACCGTAATCCACACCGGTATTCTGATAATCGATCCAAAGCAAGCCATTGGGCTTGGCACTTAGCTTACTGGGGCAGTTATACGTCACATCCACCTCGACAAAGACCATGGGCACGTTGGTATACTGCGGCAGCGTCGAGCTGGGCTTGCCCGCTACACTTACCGTTAAGGCGGGACTCGCCGTAAAGGCTTTTTCGCTGAGCACTTTACGAGCACAGGTTCCCTGTCCCGAACTTTCGTACAGTACAGCCTTACACTTAAGGTTATTCGGCAAAATCACACTGTATTGCGTGGCCGTACCATAAAGCCCAATGTAGGGCAGGCTTAAGCCAATGGGCAAGTCTTGGCCCGGCTGCAAATCAATGCCGTAATCATACCCCGGAAAATAATAATTCGTGATTCGGTCACTCACCTCCCGAATAGGAGGCCGGCTCAGGGTACCGTCAATGGTGACCAGCGACGCGTTGACGTCAACGCTGGCCTGCAGAGCACCCGCCAGTGGGGTTCGCGAGGTGGCACTGGCTAGGCCGCGGATTAGTAGCCGATTATTTTCGGATTTTATTCGAACTTGCTTTCCGGTTTTTTCGGCATCCTGCACACTAGAAATCATTCCTTTATAGTCGTAGAGCAAGAGATCTCCGGCTTTGACGGTCGCATTGGTGTTGGGATTATAATTAGTGGAAGGAATTTCCAGGCTCAACTCGCTTTCTCCCTGGAAGGTAACCACCTGATAAATTTTATACGTCCGGGTAACGGGTTTATCGTACTCCTGACAAACCTCATGATCCTTCTCTAAGGTCTGGGTTGCAGATCCGTTCTTAATGACCGATCCCGCTTTCATGACTTCGCATTTGAAATCTTTTACCAGGTAGGTGACCGTAGTATCCTTCAAGGGGGCTTGTATTTTCCAGTCAGCCCAGGCAATGTCTACCTTGCTTTTCAACTCATTGGCCGAATTCGCGTACCCGTTTTGGTAATACTGATAGGTATCATACGTAATAAAAAAAGAAGCATCCTTCGTAGCCAGTTGTTCTAAGGTCAGACGCGTCGTATCATTTTTATAGTTGACCCGAGTGGCCCCGCTCAGGCGAAGTTTGGCCTGATATCCATTCCAGGTTTGGGGGCTGGCAATTTCGTAGTAAACGTTTTCGTCGGCCAGGGTTTTAGGCCCGCCAAGCGTTTGAATTTGGTCCGACTGCGACAATCTTTTCAGCGACTGACGTAAGGGCACCTCCGCGTAGACTACCTCTCGGGGTAACTTTGCTTTGGCAAACACGGGGGCAAATAGCATCTGATATTCCGTCCGTGAAGTCAACGTAAAGTGATGAGTTTGACTAAGTACATCCGGTCCTTCCAGCGTAACATCAATTTGCAGCGGGGCCGAGGGTGTCGGATTCACGCCCGGTTTTAATGCAAAGGGCAAACGCCCCTGAGTAAACGTAACGGTACGCAGGGTATTTCCTTTCTCATCGGTGAGCTTACCCGCATCCCGACCCGTGATTCGCCCAATGATGAGCCCGGGCAAGGCCTCGGAGGCTACGGCATTGCTTAGTTTTATTTCCCCTACCCGGCTTAAGAACGCAGTACTCACGGTAAGATTGACGCCCTCAAAGGGGTTGAGTTGCTGGCAACTGTTGAGGATGAAGCCGAGCAAAAGGAGGCCCAAGGGCCAACGGCCCCGAGCGTTAGTAAACGCAACGATAAAATGCATGGTGTGGGACGTTAAAAGAGTTTAAAAGCCAGGTTTACATTGAGCACGGGCCAGAAACGCCAGTCTTCCATATTTTTCTGTACAAGGGCTTGTTCACCGGCCATGGGGGTAAACAAATTCGTACCGCTCATCTGTACCTTCGGCGATTGCGTGTAGTAGGTACCCAACTCCACTCCCACGCTAAAGCGTTTGCGTGGCAGAGCCCGGCCGATACCAATTCCCGCAAAAGGCACTACCTGCCCGCCATAATCGGCTTCAAAAGACATGGAGCCCAGTTGTTGAGGCGTTAATTCCGTATCTCCATACACGTAGCCTCGGGTCGGTTGAGCCGTCAGGTGAGCCTTGGCACCTACCGTATACCCCACACCTCCGAACACGCGGAACGCACTTTGGACAAAGGGGTGATAATCCACCGACACGTTCACGGTGGACAAGTTGATTTTCCCCTTCACATCGACGGGTTCATCGGAAATATCAAGCGATCGGTTTAAGTTGACGCCTAGCCAATTATACCCGGCTTTCACGGTGAAATGGGGGCTAAGGCCGTAGGCAAGTTTCGCTCCGGGCGTAGTGCCCAGATCCAGTACCAGGCCTAGTTTGGCGGGAGATTGCTGTGCCAGGGAAGGGCAATAAGGCAACAGAAGCAGGGCCAAAAGAGCCCAGCAAGCGTACAAGTGTTTCATAGAGTGGCGGTATGGGTACAACCTAGCCAAGACACGAACCGATCTTGGTTTCGATTGCAAAATAAGCCCGCGTCCTTGCCAAAGGAAATACCCATAAATGGCTATATGGATGTCTAATCGCCATTACAAGGTAGTAGATTACTCTCAAAATGAGTACCTTACTTCGCTTCAATTCCTCAACCTATGACTTTACTTGCGATTCAAGCAGCGAAAGAAATTTGGCAAAAAGTGGCCCATTACCAAGAGGCTAGTCCACTGGATGTAGCTCTGGAATTGCAAATCCATCGAAAACTGCTCAATGTCTTTCAGGTGGGTCCCTATTATTACTACTTTTTTAACGTATCCACCGGTGAAATCGAGCATACCAGTGATTCCGTCCAAAAGGTACTGGGCTGTACTCCCGAGGAGTTTTCGGTCCCCTACGCCTTTGCTCACATGCACCCGGACGATTTGCCCTACTTTATAAACTTTGAACGGAAGGTCAGTACCTTTTTTGGGAAACTTACGCCCAGTCAGGCCCTGCAATACAAGGTAAGCTATGACTTTAGAATCCGGCGGACGGATGGTGGGTACGTACGCATCCTACACCAGGTGGTTACTCTGGAGGTAGGGGCTCCGGGTAGTGTGCTACGAACCCTGGGGATTCATACCGACATTTCTATGTTTAAAAGCGAGGGTATTCCTACGCTCTCCTTTATTGGTATGGAAGGTCAGCCCTCCTATCTCAACGTTGCCACGGATTCCGTAGGACTTCCGAGCAAACCGGTGCTGACCCTGCGGGAAAAGCAAATCCTTTCGGCCATTATGCTCGGAAAAGCCAGTAAGCAAATCGCCGATCTTTTTTCGATTACCAAAGAAACGGTGGATCGGCACCGTAAGAATATGCTCGAAAAAACAAATACGCACTCAACTGCCGAATTGGTGGCTAAAGCCCTGCAAGCAGGTTGGGTATAAGCCACTAACGAAAAATATGCTGTACGGAATCAACCCTAATCTTACGAATTATTTGCATCTTTGAAGACCTAAGTTTTGTAATTTTTAGCCCAACACCCGATGCATCCGACTTCCCATCCGTTCGCGTTACCTAGCTATTGACGCTTACTTTCTATCTAGCACTTACTGCGATACGCTGCGTTTCTCCTAGGCTCCTTTGCGTTAGAGTCCTTCATTAAATCCGCCAAATACTATGAAATTTTTCTACGGCTTCCTGCTGGCAGGAGCCTTGGCCGCATGTTCACCCGCGACCGAGCATACACCCGTCTTTCCCCGCTACTTTGTCGGCGATAAAATAACCGTTGCGAGTCCCGTACGCTTGCTTGTTCAAGGACAAGAAATTAAAGACCCGGCACTGATTCAATCCTTCGTAAACCGTCATTCCGTAGGATCGGCTTTCTCCTTTGAGAACACCCCCATTCAGGGAGATACGGCCCTGGTTCTTTCTAGTACAGACACGCTGCGTTTTAGCTTCGTACCGGGCATTCATACCGTCAAGCAAGATGGAAAGGAATGGGACATTCTAGGTCCGAAAACTTCCGATGACGCGTATCAGGAAGAACTTGAACGCTTCTTTTCCAGTAAAAGTCTGCGGACCCTGGTGGGTGATGAGTGGCAGTTGCAGCGGGTCTACAAAGCCTATGGTGACTACGATTATCTGGAACTACCGGTACTAAGCTACTTTTTCAAAAGTAGCAAAGGGTATACCTACGGCGGTGGCCGGGCCTATACCGAGCTGGATGAGTCAAGTGCCCGCGAACTTCCCGCAGGCGATACCTTAGTAGTGAAAGCCTACCGCTTAGGGTTAAAAGCTAAGTAAGGAGCAGCTAAATAATACCTATCGCTCCTTACTGCGGCATGGCTTGAGTAGACTCTGGAATCGGTTGTATGAAATCCGGCGTTACCGGGATCAGGTTTTTCTTGTCCTTTTCAAATTCTCTTCTTTATCCAGACGAGGAAAATCAGGTCTTTCTACCCAGCGACATTGAGTACGGGCTGTATCTAGTCTCGACCTTAAGGCCTCATTGTAGGTTGAATCAACCTCAGTTTGAGTCCGGCCCCAATCAGTACCATGCCTAGCCCACCAAAGCTGTAGTGCAGCCAGGATACTTCCCGGATCAACAGTACCTGAATCAGGATCCACCCGATCAGTAGCAGGCCTTGGAGTACAATGAATCGTTGATAGTTGATTTTTCGTTGGATGACGATCCAGCTAATCCACAAACTGGACAGGCCATTGACGAGCAGAAGTAAAACGCCTGGGATTAAAAAATCGCTAAATGGGCTATGCTCCAACAAGCGTGTGGACATTTGCATAGCGTTTCCGCTGGGATCGATTATGAGTACCAAGCCGCCACCGCAGGCAGCCAAGCCGTTGAACAACACTAGACAAACGACGAACGTACGTAGACCTTTCATAAGCAAACGCAAGCTAGCCGATTACGTCCTGTGGGGCTCTGTTGGTACTCAGCTTGAGCGGTGATGTTAATCATCCACGCCGCGAACGGCATAAGGTATGTATACAAAATCCCAGCTAATCTTTTCCTGGCCAATCACTCGTAAAGTTTTTCCGGCCATGTGCTCGCATCGCGTAGTATAGAGCCACATTTACACGGAGTCTTCAAGACGAAACGTGCGATTTATACAGTACAAGTCCTGAATTACGATCTGCTAGTTTATAAGTCTATTTCTGCGTTTTACGAAGAAGTATACTAAAGTTGCGTCGTTTCAGCCTACAACAGACGCTCAGGCAATGACTGATTTTTTATAAGACTAAGTAATTGGTGAGAAGATTCCTCCAAAAATTAGGCTAAACTTGTTAGCTTTAACCCAGTAAAGACCTTCTTCAAAAGAAAATATTCCCTTCCTTCCCTTCAACTGATATTTGATAACGAATCGAGTCCGTTTCTAACATTGGTTTTTGTTTATTTCTTAAGCCTGTGGTAAGCTCGTACTATTGCCTATATAAAGTTAAGTATTTGCGTTACCCCAACTTTGCTTCTACCGCCACTCATGAACCGTTTACCCCGAAGCTATAGCCTATGGTTTTGGTTATTTACTTTTTGTCTGTTTCCCCTGGGGAGTACGGGCCAGTTGAATACTGGCTCTGGTTTAACGTATCCTAAACGCATTCTCACGCCTCGTAACGGTCTTCCTCAATCCTTTGTTTCAGGACTCGTACAGGATAAACAGGGCTTTGTCTGGGTCGGTACCCGCAATGGGTTAGCCCGCTTTGATGGTAAAGTATTCAAAGTTTTTCAGCACAATAAGCTCGACAGTACTACCCTAAGTTCTAATGTGATTGCTTACCTGACGCCCGACGCTCAGAACCGCATCTGGATTCAGTTCGAAAGCACCGCATTGGATGTTTTTGATCCGGTTACCGAACAAATTACGCATGTATCCCAGGATCCACTTTTTCAAAAGAATCCCAAGTATTTTGTCAGTCAGGGTCTGCTCATTGATCATGAGGGTAAAATATGGGGCATCGAACGCGAGAATGGGCTGTACTGCTATGACTTAAAAGGTCAAAAGCTAACCCATTACACGCAACAAACGCATGGGTTACCGTCGAATATCGTACGGGGTTTGCTGGAAGATCGTCAGCACCGCATCTGGGTCATTACCATGGCGGGATTAGCCCGTTTAGAAAAAGGTCGATTTCAATCCATTCCTACGCCTTTTCCCCTGGAATTTGGTAGTAGCCGCTCGCTCTCCACCGACATCATATCCATGATCGAGCGACCCAATGGGGAGGTAATGTTCAGCGATGCCCGCAAGCTCATTTTTTATCATCCCGAGAAACATAGCTTCCGCTACGTTTCCTTGCCTCACGACGAAAACCTATCCATCCGCTGGATTCGCCGGGGACTCGATCAAAAAGAATACTGGGAACTCAATGGAAAAGTATACCAGTATACCGATCCGCAAGGCATTCGCCAGATAGCCGAAACGCTCCTGCCTACGATGAAAGAAGCCTGTAGTTTTCTGGTGGATCGTTCGGGACTAATCTGGCTAGGTACCAATGCGGCGGGCTTGCATCAAATTGATTTAACGACTCCCTACTTTCAGATCTTTGAGAATACGTCTTCGTTCCACGAAGATTTGTTTCAAAAAGAATTTGGCATTTCGCTGGGGAAGACCTTTGGCTGGCCGCCTCAGCACCCCGAATACCAACTCTCCAGCTACAACGTCCGTTCGGCTTACGATGGCCAACACCGGTTGTGGGTAGGCCTGTGGAAAAACCTGGGGTACTGGGATGCCGCTAGCCGTCGCTTTATATTGTTACCCCTCCCACCGGAGCTACTTTCGAATCAGTATCTCTACCAGGGCATTCGGGGGCTGGCGTTCGATGCCCAGGGTCAGGTCTGGATTTCTGGACAGGATGGCTACGTGGCCAGCTTTAACGAAGCCACCCGGCAATGGACGACGCAGAGTCCGGCCTCGGCGTTTGCCCAGGCCGTGCAAAAAAAGAATGTTCGGCCGGTTATTCCCGTGGATTTACTCGTGGACGAGAAAGCCATCTATCTAACCACGGAGTTTGATGGTCTGGTGATTATCGATCGGGCTACGCATCAAATCCAGACTCTCACGCACGAAAATGCACCGAAAGTCATCCCTACCAATCAGCTCATTGGTCTTGCCGCTGATCCTACACGAAAAGACATCTTCTGGATCGGCAGCTACGACGGACTGATCTGTTTTCATAAATCGAGTCGTACCAGCGAAACGTTCTCCCTCGACCAAGGACTACCGGACAATTCCATTTACTCTATGCTACCCGATGCCCAGGGTAGTTTATGGCTAGCCACCAACAAAGGCCTTTGTCAGTTTCACCCGGTTACGCACCAGATTCGCTTGTTTCAGGCCCCCGACGGCTTGCCTGGTGAGGAATTCAACCGCTTTCATTACCTGCGTCTGCCCGACGATCGACTGGCTTTTGGGGGTATTGAAGGCTGGACGCTGTTTAAACCTACCGGATCTTTCACCGACGCCTACCGCCCCACCGTGGGTCTAACCCAGGTCCTCATCAATAATACCCCCATTGATCAAACCCCATTCAAGCAGCCGTTGGCGGCCCTGCACACGCTCGAGCTCCCCTACGATCAAAACTCCCTGGTGTTTAATTTTGCGGGCTTGCAATACTCTCAACCCCAGAAGCTTACGTATCGCTATCAACTCGAAGGCTACGATGAAGACTGGAATCACATTGGGACTGCCTCCGAAGCCCACTATACCAAATTGCCTCCGGGTCATTACACCCTGCGAGTTAACGTTACTAACACCAGCGGCCAATGGAGTCCGCATATCTATTCGCTTTCCCTAGTCATCCGCCCGCCCTTTTATCAAAGCTGGTGGGCGTATGCCCTCTATGTAGTACTGGCCGGTACGCTGGTCTGGCTGTTTGTGCAATACCGCATCCGGCAGGACCGCTTTGCCCAGGCGATGGTACTGAAGGAAAAGGAAGCCCAGCAACTTCGCTGGATTGATGAACTCAAGACTAAATTTTTCTCCAACATTACCCACGAGTTTCGCACGCCTCTGACGCTGATTCTCACGCCAACCGAGCGGCTCAAACAGGAAATCGAGCTTCCCCACCAGCAGCGTTGGCTAGCCGCTATTGAACGCAACGCCCATCAGTTGCTTCGCCTGATTAATCAGCTTATGGATCTCTCCAAGCTTGAATCGGGCATGATGAAACTTTCGCTGGTGCGGGGAAATGTGGAAGAGGTGCTTACGCGACTCGTACAATCATTTCAGATTGAAGCCGAACAAAAAGGCGTTCAGCTTTCCTTCAACTGCTCATCCATCCTCGGCGAGTACTGGTTTGACGTGGATAAGTTCGAACGCATTGCCTATAATCTCCTTTCGAATGCCATTAAATTTTCCCAGAGTGGTGATCAAGTACAGGTGAGTCTGGGTAGTCAGCCCCCCGTCCACTACACGCGGACTGAAACGGATCCCGGTATCTATCTGACGATTGCGGATACGGCTCTGGGTATTTCGCCCGAGGCCTTACCCCACATTTTTGATCGTTTCTATCAAGTCGACGAAAGTCATTTCCGACAGGGAACTGGCATTGGGCTCGCCTTAGTGAAAGAGCTAGTGGAACTTCAGTTGGGCTTTATTGAGGTAATCAGTGAGCAAAACCGGGGCACTTCCTTCGTCGTCTTCCTGCCCTATACGGGAGCCGAACAAGCCCTGCCCGAAACGCCGAATGTAGAGACGGATTCTTCAGAAATTCTCCCGGAGACGAAAGCCCATCTGTTACTGGTAGAAGATAATGTCGAGCTGGCTGAGTTCATTATCGACAGCTTACCCAGCTCGTATCGCGTAAGTCTGGCCAGCAATGGTGCCGAAGGTTACGATAGGGCCCTTTCGCTGTGCCCTGATCTCATCATTAGTGACATTATGATGCCGGTCATGGATGGACTGGCGATGTGTCAGGCCATTCGAAACGACGAACAGGTGAGTCATATTCCCATTATCCTATTGACGGCAAAAGCCGCCTACGAAAGTCGGATCGAAGGACTTTCCCGCGGAGCCAATGCCTACATCACCAAGCCTTTTCACGTAGAAGAACTAAACCTGGAGATTCGAAATCTGCTCGAGCAGCAAAAGCTTAGCCAGCAGCACGTCCGCCAGAGCTTGATTCAGGATACTCCGGTGCAAAAGTCCATTGAAGATCCCTTCCTGACCCGTTGCTATACCTTATTGGAAGAACGACTCGATGATTCCTCGCTGAGCGTAGAAACCTTCGCCAGTCTAGTCAACATGAGTCGGGTGAACCTTCACCGAAAAATTAAAGCGTTAACGGGCCTTTCTGTCAGCGAGGTAATCCGGAACTACCGCCTCAAACGGGCTACTGCCTTCTTAGAGCAGGGGCTCAACACCTCCCAAACAGCTTATCAGGTGGGTTTTGAGAACCCCTCCTACTTCATCAAGTGTTTCCGCGACCTCTACCACATGACTCCTTCCGAGTACGTGAAGAAGGTAAATGCGATGTGAGTTCGAAGCCTACAACGTTTACGGCTTCTCCTAAAACATTACGATTTCGCTATAAAGGACTTATAATACAGCGGCCCTGTTTAACAAAAACGTTAAACAGGGCCGCTTCGATTCAAGAAATAGATTCTAAACTGCTTGCTAGTACTGCACTTGGATATAGGAAACGTATTTGTCAATGGAAAGCGTAACTGTTACGGGATGATAGCACTTGCCTATAAAACCTTACTTAGCCATCACGTAGGAAAAGGTTTCTTTCATCGTTTTATATTTTAGATAGGCATTATACACCCAGGGAATTCCGGATAGTTTACGGCTAGCCTGACTAACGGGCCGGTATTGTCCGGGTTCTTCCGCTGAATTCACATGCTCAAATAAATCCTTGTAATCGTTGTAGAATAAGCCTTTTCCGTGGTTTTTTAAGAAGGAGCGGCACATGCCCATTTCAGTAGTATCTCCACTGAGCGTTTCCAGATACCTGCCAAACTTATTACTGAACGTATTCCGTTTTAAATGCGGATGATCACTGTAGAGATAGAACTTATGATGGTTGATATACCAGGGAGCTAAATTGAATTGCATGCGGGAAAATCCCTTTTTGTAGTTTTTCAGGTACGGATACTTAGCCCAGGGAAAAGCGTAAAACCTTACAATATCCCATTCCGATTCCTCATCCATGAGGTTCAGGCCATTGGCCAGGGCTTGCCGAAAGGCGGGCAGGGGCACAAAATCCTCCTGCACGTACAGCAGATAAGGCGTTTTGCTAAAATCCTGTCCTACATTAATACTATTACCTAAGCCTTTATTCATCGATGTACTGAGCAGTGTAAAGGAATACCGTTCCTTTTGTTTCAGTACCTCTTCAAAATGGTCGGCAGTGCTACCGCCATCTGAGACAATGATTTCACCAAAAGAAAGGTTGAGATCTTCAAGGGTCTGAAGTAATCTTTCCAGCGAATGACTTCGATTGAAATGAGTAATTAACAGCGTAATTGACTCAAAGTGCTGAGGCAAGGAGAGCATGAATTTTATAGCTTTTAGGTGTGGTATTGTAATGAGCGGTTCGAAAACCGAACTCGGTTCAAATATCGTACATCTTTAAAAATAAATGAAGTGAGTCCTACTCGTAATAATTGGAGAAAGGGGGTACTTATAGGCGAAAAGCTAAAATTTTAAACGTAGGATTAGTTTGTCTGTATTCACTATACCCATAAATGGATAGTTACCTTTTCTAATCGGGCCTATAATTAATTGGATTAAAGGTGTATTCTTATCGGAAAGCGTATAGATTGATTACATAAACATGCTTTAGTAAGCATCTTAACTCAAAATATCAGATACCTTTTATACTTTTACATCATCCATTTTTCCGCCAATTAATTTTCCCGCCACATTATGAAATTAGCCGTTGTAGGCACCGGATATGTAGGCCTGGTTACAGGCACCTGCTTTGCTGAAACTGGAAACCAAGTGACCTGCGTCGACATCGACGCTCGCAAAGTAGAGAAGATGCGTAGCGGCATCATCCCCATTTACGAACCCGGTCTGGAAGAACTCTTCCTGCGTAATACCAACGAAGGTCGCCTTCAGTTTACCACTTCCCTCGAGGAAGGCATCGAAGGAGCCGAGGTCATCTTTTTGGCCCTGCCCACTCCTCCCGGTGAAGATGGTTCGGCCGATCTCAAATACATCCTGGGCGTAGCCAAGGATCTGGGTCCTCTCTTGAAGCAGTACGCCGTCATCATTGATAAATCGACCGTACCCGTGGGCACGGCCGAAAAAGTACGGGCGGCCATTGCCGAGAACGCTCAAGTGGACTTCGATGTGGTCTCGAATCCCGAGTTCTTACGCGAAGGCGTAGCGGTAGAGGACTTCATGAAGCCCGATCGCGTGGTGATTGGAACGTCTTCGGAGAAAGCCAAAGCGGTGATGAACCGGCTGTACGCTCCACTGGTGCGGCAGGGCAATCCCATCATCTTTATGGATGAGCGTTCGGCCGAGATGACCAAGTACGCGGCTAACGCGTTTCTGGCCGTCAAGATCACCTTCATGAACGAGATTGCCAACCTCTGCGAGAAAGTGGGAGCCAACGTCGATGACATCCGTCGCGGCATTGGTACCGACAGCCGGATTGGCAAACGCTTTTTGTTTGCAGGGATCGGTTACGGGGGCTCGTGCTTTCCCAAAGACGTACAGGCCCTGCACAAGACTTCCAAGGATTACGATTACGACTTCAGTATTCTCGAGTCGGTGATGAGCGTCAACGAAGATCAGAAGACCAAGCTCATCCCGCACGTACTGGATTATTTTGGTGGAGACGTGAAAGGCAAGACGATCGCTATCTGGGGTCTGGCGTTTAAACCCTACACCGATGACATTCGGGAAGCCCCGGCTTTGTATAACATTCGCGAGCTGATTGCTCAGGGAGCTCACATCAAAGCCTACGATCCCGAGGCGATGGAAAACGTAGCGAATCTTGCGGACATTGGCTCGAAGATCACCTTCACCAAGGATGCCTACTC
>NZ_JBMDWJ010000144.1:0-6556 GCF_048595215.1 Siphonobacter sp. | reverse complement strand
GGCCCATGCGAAACCTGATAGTCGCCTTTGGCATACGAGCCTCCGTGCCGTTCACGAACGTTTCGGTGCCTTTTACTGATCCCTTCACCGAAGGACCTTCCGTGGTGAAAGTGAAGGATAAGTGGCTGATTTACTTCGATTCGTACCGAACGAAAACCTACGAAGCCGTCGAAACCAAAGACTTTAAAAGCTTTCGGAAAGCCAAAGTGAGCGTTCCTGAAGGCCATAAACACGGGACTATTTTGAAAGTAGACCGCAACATTTTGAAAGGATTACAGCGATGAAAAGCCTTTGTACCCTAGCCCTGGGCTTGCTGATCACGAGTGCGAGTGCTCAGGACACGGTTCGCTACGTAGGCACGACGCTTTCGAACGTGGATTACCACCACGGGCAGTTGAATGCAGCCGTGGGCGTACACAACATTCAGGTTTTTCGGGCCAATCGCGAGAACCCCGAAAACAACTGGACCTACAACCACGCCCCCATGCTGGCGTACTGGAACAACACGTTTTACCTTCAATACCTGAGTGACCCGGTGGGCGAACACATCCCGCCGGGCCAGACGCTGCTATTGACCTCCAAAGACGGCTATCATTGGTCAAAGCCCGTCGTCATTTTTCCGCCGTATAAAGTGCCGGATGGCTTTTCCAAGAAAAAACATCCCGGAGTTGCCAAAGACCTGTACGCAGTGATGCACCAGCGGATGGGCTTTTTCGTCGCCAAAAACAAACGGCTGCTAACGCTGGCCTATTACGGGATTGCGATGGACGCCAAGGACGATCCCAACGATGGGCAGGGTATCGGCCGCGTGGTTCGGGAAGTATACAAAGACGGAACGTACGGGCCGATTTATTTCATTCGTCCGAATGCTTCCTGGAAACTGGATCAAAACACGTATCCGCTGTATACCAGCAGTAAGGATAAGGGATTTGTGGAGGCCTGTACCGAGTTGCTCGCGACGCCCCTGATGATGCAGCAATGGGTGGAAGAAGCCGACCGTAATGATCCGCTGATTCCGCTTAAAAAGGAAGTCAAGGCGTTTAGTTACTACCATTTGCCCAACGGCAAGGTCGTCGGGCTCTGGAAACACGCCCTGACTTCGGTTAGTACCAACGAAGGGAAAAGCTGGCAGTATAATCCCCTGCGGGCACCCGGTTTTGTGAACAGTAACGCCAAAATCTGGGGGCAGCGGACTTCCGATGGCCACTACGCTACGGTATACAATCCTTCTGAATTTCGCTGGCCGCTGGCGATCTCCACGAGTACGGATGGTCTGAATTACAAAAACTTATGGCTGGTAACGGGTGAAATTACGCCCATGCGGTACGGCGGCAATTACAAATCCTACGGACCGCAGTACGTTCGGGGCATCGAAGAAGGCAACGGTACGCCGCCCGACGGAAATCTATGGCTGACTTACAGCATGAATAAGGAAGACCTCTGGGTGGCGAAAGTGCCCGTTCCGGTGACGGCCGATGTAACGGGTCCCGTTCGGGAAGTCTTTGACGAAATGCCCGCCGGAAAAGAATTGAGTTCCTGGAATATCTACAGCCCCGTAGAGGCTCGGGTCACGGTCGAAAAGGGGAGTGAGGGCAAGAAAGCTCTGATCATGCGGGACAAGGACCATTTTGATTACGCTACGGCGGAACGGGTAATTGCTGAATCGCGGAAACCGACGATTGAGTTTACCGTGGTACCCCGGCAGAGTAATACGGGCGTGCTCCACATCGAATTACAGGGACCGAATGGACAGGCCGCCGCCCGCCTGATTTTCGATGCCGACAGTACACTGAAAGCAAAAGTCGGGTACCGGGAATCAGCCGTAATGAAGTACGAAGCCGGAAAAGCCTATACGCTCAAACTCGAACTGGACTGTAGCAAACGGATGTATTCCCTTTCCGTCAACGGTCAGCCTAAGGGACTGAAGCTGTTCTTCGCTCCGGTGCCCTATTTCAAAAAAGTACTCTTCCGTACGGGAACGGTACGCCGCTTCCCCAACGCCGATACGCCCACTGATCAGAAGTACGACCTGCCCGACGCCGGAAAAACGGATCCGGAAGCGGTGTATGAGATTCGGTCGTTCCGAGCGGAGGGGGAGTAGGTTTGGTTGATAGTTAGTGGTTGTTGGTTGCTTGATCATGTTGGGTGTCGTTGAATTAAGAGTTGAAAGAAGAATAGGAAAGATGATTTTCTACGATTTCGCTAATAAAGTCCGTAGGACTGACCCATGCATTAACCCCGGATTTCAATCCGGGGGACCTGCAATCCCAGTCCAGTACCTCCATTTTCATTCGTAAGCGTCATGCGATACCTTGTTCTGCTTCTGGTCTTACTGCTCCACATCACCGCTCAGGCTGACGTCGTGCTGCCTCGCATTTTAGGGCACCACATGGTCTTGCAGCGGGAAAAGCCCGTTGTCGTCTGGGGACAGGCTTCGCCGGGTGAAGCCGTGACGGTACGCTTCGCGGATCAGAATGAACAAACTACGGCTGATGCTTCGGGATACTGGAAACTCAGCCTGAAACCGTTGGCAGCCTCCAGTCAACCAAGAGACCTGACCATTCAGGGCACGAATACGATTGTACTCAAAGACGTACTGGTGGGAGAAGTCTGGCTGTGTTCCGGACAGTCGAACATGGAATTTACGATGCGGAAAAACAGCAAGGTGAAACCCTGGAAACAAATAGGCGAGTGGCCTGACCCCGTAAATGAACTCGAGCGGGTAGATAACCCCGAAATCCGAATTTTCCTCGTCAACCGCAAAACCTTACCTAAACCCGATTCAACGCACGCGGAATGGGGTATGGCGAAAGACTCCGCCCTGCGATCCTTCTCCGCTCCGGCGTACTTTTTCGCGAAAAAACTCCAGCAGGAACTAGGCGTACCCGTCGGGGTGATTGCCTCATCGGTTCCCGGCAGTCGCATTGAACCCTGGATTGCCGAACGGGCTTTTCAGGAAAATGCCTATTTCCGCAATCAGAAAATCGAAGGTGAACCGGGAAAGTTTTACGAACCCATGATTCGGCCGCTGGCTCCGCTCACGCTTCGGGGCTTTTTGTGGTATCAGGGCGAAAGCAACTGTTTTCTCAACGAAACCGAAAGCTATACGCAGAAAATGAAAACGCTGATCGACAGTTGGCGTAAAGCATTCGGTGCTCAGGATTTACCCTTCTATTACGTACAACTGGCTCCCTTCACCTACAGCGAATCGAAGGGCAACAAAGCTCCGTTGACGAAAGCGTCTTTACCGGAATTTCGGGAAGCTCAGGAGAAAATCCTACAACTGCCGCATACGGGTATGATCATCACAACCGATCTGGCCGATAGCCTGACGGACATTCACCCGCCCTATAAATGGGAAATCGGTCGGCGGCTGGCCCTGGTGGCTCTGCACGAAACGTATCAGAAAAAAGACGTAGCGTATTCCGGTCCGGTCTTCCAGAAAATGAAAAAGAAAAAAGGTACGCTGCACCTGTATTTCGGGCACGCCGAGGGACTGATGAGTCAGGATGGAAAACCGTTACGCGACTTCGAAATTGCCGGGAAAGATCAGGTATTCGTACCCGCTCAGGCCGAAATTCAGGGCAACACGGTCGTGGTATCAGCACCCCAAATCAAAAATCCGGAAGCCGTCCGCTTCGGCTGGTACGAGCGGGCTCAACCGAATCTGTTCAACCAGGCGGGTTTACCCGCCCGACCCTTTCGGACCCGTCGGCCGTAAGGATTTGCATCGATTTCTAGCAGTTTAACGCTTTCGGAACGTGAACGAAAGCCAGTATTGAAAGCATGAAAAGTACAAGTTTCTACCTCTTATTCCTAAGCATCTGGCTGGTGTCGCTGGCTCAGGCTCAGCAGACCCGCAAACACTATTTGTCGGGTACGGGCAGCGACCAGACCGTCAACTGGCAGTTTTATTGTACCGCAGGACAGAATTCCGGTAAATGGACGACCATTCCCGTACCTTCCAACTGGGAATTACAGGGCTTTGGGAAGTACAATTACGGCTTTAATCGTGACAGTTCGAAAGGCCGGGAACAGGGCTTGTACAAGTATACGTTTGCGGTTCCGGCGGCCTGGAAGAATAAAAAAATCAATCTGGTGTTTGAAGGCGTCATGACCGATACCGAAGTGAAAATCAACGGTACGTCGGCGGGGCCTAAACACGAAGGTTCTTACTACGCCTTCAAGTACGATGTAACCAAGCAGCTTAAATACGGAGCGGACAATCTACTCGAAGTCACCGTTTCCAAACACTCCGCCAATGCGTCGGTCAATGCGGCCGAGCGGAAGGGCGATTTCTGGATTTTCGGAGGTATTTTCCGTCCCGTCTGGCTGGAAACCCTTCCGGTCGAACACATCGAACACGTAGCCATCGACGCTCCGGCGACGGGGGCCTTCAAGGCCGAAGTAAAGCTGGGTGATGTAACGAAAGCCAGCGAAATCAAAGCTCAGCTGTACACGCTGACCGGTCAGAAAGTGGGCGTTCCCTTCGGAGCGAAAGTATCCCCGAATCAGGCATCCGTTACAATTCAAACGAAGGTCAACAACCCCGCTCTCTGGACCTCCGAAACGCCCACGCGTTACCGGGTGGAGCTTAGTCTGGTTCAAAACGGAAAGACGCTTCATACCCTGCAGGAAAAGTTCGGCTTCCGCACCGTCGAAGTCCGGAAACGCGACGGCGTCTACGTCAACGGTACAAAAGTGAAATTCCAGGGCGTGAATCGGCATTCGTTCTGGCCTACCTCCGGTCGTACGATGAATAAAAAGCTGAGTGTACTGGACGTGAACCTGATGAAGGAGATGAATATGAACGCCGTGCGGATGTCGCATTACCCACCGGACGATCATTTCCTGGACGTTTGCGATTCGCTCGGCTTGTTTGTATTCGATGAGCTGGCGGGCTGGCACGGCAACTACGATACCCCGACGGGTACCAAACTGCTGCACGAACTTGTCACGCACGACGTTAATCACCCTTCCGTGATCTTCTGGATTAACGGCAACGAAGGGGGACACAATTACG
The DNA here is from genome assembly GCF_048595215.1 of Siphonobacter sp. NCBI lineage: Bacteria > Pseudomonadati > Bacteroidota > Cytophagia > Cytophagales > Cytophagaceae > Siphonobacter > Siphonobacter sp. The sequence continues at coordinate 1,533 of NZ_JBMDWJ010000144.1, read as the reverse complement.
ATCTTGATCCACTGTTCGCCAAGGAAGATATTCAAAAACGCCCCGTCATTCACGCCTGGGAGGTATTCGGCGGTTTCGATACCCAGCATTACCGGGAGTACAACTACGGCATTGGCAGCTATGACCTGGGCCATGAGATTGTGATGCCGACGGAATTTCTGCATGGCATGTACGACGGCGGTCATGGGGCGGGTATCGAAGATTACTGGGAAGCCATGTGGCAGAATCCGCTGTCGGCGGGGGGCTTTCTCTGGGATTTCGCGGACAATGGCGTCATCCGTACCGACAAAAACGGCATCCTGGATACCGACGGCAACCACGCCGCCGATGGCATCGTGGGTTCGTACCGCGAAAAAGAAGGCAGTTTCTTCACCATCAAACAGGTCTGGTCACCGATCAAAATCGAACGCCGGGAAATCGCCGAGGGCTTCGACGGGACGTTTACCATCGAAAACCGGTATCATTTCACGAATACCAATCAATGTTCCTTCTCGGGGAAACTCGTGAAAACGGCTTTTGGCACCACCAAAGCCAGCGAACAGAGCTTTACCGTTAATACCCCTTCGCTGAAACCGCTGGAAAAAGGGACAATCCGGGCGAACCTTCCGGCCAACTGGCAGAGCTTTGACGTACTTTATATTACGGCTTTCGATCCGCAGAAAAAAGAACTCTTTACCTGGAGCTTCCCCATTGCTTTACCCGATAAAATCGCCGCGACGGTGGTCAAAACGGAGGGGCCGGGCAACGTACAGATCAGCGAAACCGACTCACTCTACACGCTTTCGGCGAATGGCATGCAGCTCGTGCTGCACAAAGGCAATGGCCGGATTCAGCAGGTCAAAAACGGTTCGGGCGTGATTCCGCTGACAAATGGTCCAGTGCTCCAGGAAGGTGTGAATAATTTCAAAACCTTTACCCGACGCACCGAAGGCAAAAACGTCATCATCGAATCGACTTTTGATCGCAAAAACAGTTACAATACGCTGCAATGGACGATTTACCCCTCCGGATGGGTGAAAATGCAGGTAAAGTACTTCCCCGGAGCCTACTTTACGAATCTGGTGGGGGTTAACTTTTCGTTTCCTGAAGAAGAGGCAAAGTCCGTTCGCTGGATGGGCAACGGTCCGTACCGTGTCTGGAAAAACCGCATGAAAGGCAACCAGCTGGGGGTTTGGGAAAAGGCTTATAATAATGCTTCGACGGGTGAGCCGCCGCTGACGTACCCCGAATTCAAGGGCTATCATTCCAACCTGTACTGGATGCAGCTCGAAACGAAGGGCCAGCCGCTGACGGTGGTTACGCCGGACGAAGATCTGTTTTTCCGCCTGTTCACGCCCAAACCGATTGTGGACGAGTACAACAACGTACAAATGACCTTCCCCTCGGGTGATCTGTCGTTCATGCAGGGTATTTCGGGCATCGGTACCAAAACCCAGAAGCCCGAAACAACCGGGCCGATGGGGATGAAACACATTTACTACGATTACGAAAAAGAACCGATGCGGGCGAAGGTGCTCACGGTCTATTTCAATT
>NZ_JBMDWJ010000143.1:0-2064 GCF_048595215.1 Siphonobacter sp. | reverse complement strand
CGGCGGGGATTATCGCCCAATGACGTACCGACCAACCGCCGCTGCTGATTTTGTCTCCGTTGCGTATCTTCAGGGAACGCCACCGCAGGGAGTGACTAGCTTGGCAACGGACGTCATGGCCGTAAGTACGGTGGGGAGCTGGCCCGTATCTGCTGCCGTAGCCGGAGCGGTATCCGTCTCGATTCCGGATGTATCCGGTTTTGCTACGGCTCAAAACTTGAGATTAGTAGGCTGGAATGGTACGCAGTGGGTGAGCCTCGGACAAACCGCTAGTGGCACAACGGAAGGTAGTACGTTGAGTGGGACCATTCCCGCGGGTACCACCATCACGGCTCTGGGTATTGGAAGTGTGAGTCAAGCTCTGCCCGTAACGCTGGGCCGTTTTGACGCCAAGTTTGAAGGGGCGTCTGTCTTACTAAGCTGGGATACGTACACCGAAATCAACAATGATTACTTCGAAGTCATGCGGAGTACGAATTTACAGGACTGGTTACCGCTCGGTCGCGTAAAAGGACAAGGAACCACACAAACCAAGCAGTCTTATCAGTTTGTAGATGAAAAACCCTTGGGTGGGATTTCCTACTACCAGTTGCGTCAGGTTGATTTCGATGAAACCCGTCATACGTCACCCATTCGTTCGGTGAAAAATCCGTATGTGCAGGAGCAGATCGGACAGATTAGCGTTTATCCGAATCCGGCTAACAACAAGGTACTGGTCAAAATCCCACAGATCAGTAAGGATGTTACAGTTCAGCTGTTTAATGCTTCCTGGCAGAATATGAAGGCACCCGCGGTACTGAAAGATACGCATTACGAAGTAGATGTATCGCAGGTAACGCCTGGGCTGTATTTCTTACAAATTACGGCTGGTGAGGGTTCGCAAAGCGTGCACAAACTCATTATTCAGCACTAATACGCAGCTGCATTGATTACAAAACCCCAGCGTTCGATACTGAACGCTGGGGTTTTTTGTGATGTATGCTTTAACCCGTACGTACCCTTAATACTAATAGGGTAGGGAAGAAAAGCCATTTACACAGCAAGTACTATAAATTAGTTGGATTCATTTAACATAATCCAAGTTATAAAACAATTTATATGGTATTACTTTTTACCACCTTCAAAGAAAGAATAAAAAATAATAGTTAATTATTTAACTATTAGCTTTACCTTTGTGTTGTTCTCATACCTAAGAACATTGTATACCATGAAAGACCAGACGATAGCACCGCTTACGGAAGAAGCCGCTGACTTAGCGAAACGATACTTTAAGATGTCTTCTCAGGCAACAATGGCTTTTCGTCAGTTTATTCAACAGAAATTCAAGACGTATAAAGTGGACCTGACCTTTGAAATGGTACAGGTGATGTCTTTTCTGAGTGAAAATGAGGGTTCTAACCAGCAGGAAATTGCGAATGCAACGGTCAAAGACAAAGCGAGCCTTACGTATTTGATCGATAACCTGACCAAGCGAGGCCTCGTACACCGTCGGGAAGATGAGCAGGATCGCCGAAACAAACGTATTTTTTTAACGGAAAAAGGCAGCGAACTCCTGAATTCAACCATTATGCCCTGGGCCGATGAAATGTATGCGGTAGCGATGCAGGAGGTGTCACCCTATGAAATTCAATTGGTAATCAACGTATTGTCAAAAATTACACAAAATCTGAGAGAATAAAATTTTTAAATAAATAGTTAAATACTTTACAGTAAATTATTTAATGTTTGTTCTTTTACTTTTCCCTTGAAACGATGAAACCTTATCAGTACTTAAGTGGAATCTTACTCGTGTTAGCCTCGCTGACTTCGCAGGCCCAGCGAGTTATTCCGCTGAATGAAGCCGTTCAATTGGCTTTTCAGAACAATGCAGCCCTAAAGCTCTCCACGGATCGCATCGCAGTAGCCGATGCCCGATTCCAACAGGTAAAAGAGAAAGCCTTACCTCAGGTCGGATCTTCCTTGCAGGTGAGTCGGCTGTCCGTGATTTCTCCGTTCGAACTCTCCATGGGTGGTCCTGAACCCGCATTTGCTCTGCACCCTTCATCTTTTTGGGCAACCATAGGC
>NZ_JBMDWJ010000142.1:0-10103 GCF_048595215.1 Siphonobacter sp. | reverse complement strand
GGGTTGCTGCGGCATGGCGGGTAGCTTTGGCTACGAAGCCAAACATTACGAGGTTTCGATGCAAATTGGAGAATTGGTCCTTTTCCCAACCGTTCGTAACCAACCCGAAGAAGTGACCATTGCCGCTCCCGGAACCAGTTGTCGCCACCAGATTAAGGATGGAACGGGCCGTATCGCTCTGCACCCGGCGGAGATTCTTTGGGAAGCCTTTGTACGCAATGAAATTCAGTAACGAATTCGGGTCCTGAAAGGGCAAGTCGGACGGAATCCCGAAGCTCTGATTAGCCCACTACCAAATTCCCGAAATGAGAATTTTGTAGTGGGCTAACTGCTTTCATTCCACGCCGAAAAAGCCTAAACTAAGGGTCTTGCATTGAGGATGTTTCATCGCTTGCTAAGTAAGGCTTCAACCTGCCGAAATCCTTGAAGCGTTAAACCATTCAAACGGCCAACGCTTCCAACCTTAAACTTTTTCAACCATTCTACCCTAAAATGCATCTGGCAATGTTTTTTAGCGGATATTTGGCCTGAACTTTCCGGCTCATCCATGACCGAACTACTTATTTTATTTCTCCTGATTTTACTTAACGGTGTTTTTTCAATGGCAGAAATTGCTCTGGTTTCTGCCCGGAAAATACGCTTGAAAAACGACGCCGAACGCGGTGATAAACAAGCCCGGCACGCCCTTCAGCTCGCCGAAGCTCCTGACACGTTTCTTTCAACTGTACAGATTGGTATTACGCTGATTGGTATCCTGACGGGTATCTATTCCGGCGAAAAGCTGGAAGGCGATTTATCGCTGTGGCTTCAGCAATTTGCGTTTGTGGCCCCGTACGCCAGTACCGTCGCCCGGGCGTTGCTGCTACTGATGATCACGTACTTTACCTTAGTCATCGGGGAATTGGTCCCCAAACGGATTGGACTCACCCGAGCGGAAAGCATCTCTAAGACCTTGGCTTTGCCCATGTCCGTCCTCTCCCGTATAACCTATCCGTTCATTTGGTTACTGTCTACGTCTACCAATCTAATCGTCAAAGTACTGGGCATTCGCCGGGGTGATGACAGCATGGTAACCGAGGAAGAAATCAAGGCCATTGTTAATGAAGGGCTGGAGCAGGGTACCATCGATGAAATCGAGCAGGAAATCGTGGAGAACGTGTTTAATGTCAGCGATCGCCATATTGTTTCGCTGATGACCCACCGCAGCGATCTGGCCTGGATTGATCTGCACGATAACGTCGAGCAGTTGCGAAAGAAAATCGAACTCGAACGTCACTCCGTTTACCCCGTTGGGGACAAGTCGCTGGACCGGATGGTCGGCGTGATTACGGTCAAAGATTTGTACTTGGCTACACCCGATACTCCGCTGAAAACCCTCATTCATAAACCTTTATTCTTACCAGAGAATATTTCGGCGTATCAGGTGCTGGATGAATTCCGTAAGTCAAAGGTACACCACGGCTTCATTGTGGATGAGTACGGTGTGCTACAGGGCATGGTAACAGTGAATGATATATTCGAAGCCATCGTCGGTCATATGCCCGATGCCGAAGTGGTTGATTTCACCTTTGTGGAGCGAGAAGATGGTTCGTTTTTGGTAGAAGCTCAGATGCCTTTCATTGACTTTCTCAGTCGCTTAGGCCGCCGGGATATTCGTGATTTCTTGGAAGAAGACTTCTCAACGGTCGCCGGTTTTATGCTTCATCACCTCCGCCGCATTCCCGTGGAGGGCGATCACATCAAATGGGATAACCTGACCTTCGAAGTAGTAGACATGGACGGTCAACGGATTGATAAGATCTTAGTTACAGAAGAAGATTCAGAGCGAAAAAATGAAAGGGGCTGAAACCTAGGTTTCAGCCCCTGGACAATTCCTACCGTTTCTTAATAGGTGCCGGTAGTATTCAAAAAAGCTTCCAGCGACATTCCTTCTCCCTTAAATCCGAAGCAGGGATATGCCGTAATGCCTCCTCCCGAATACAGACGGGCCTGTAGGTATTTTTTAGTGGGATAATACGTTTCCAGTTCAGCTAATCGTTCCTGCGAATCCACTATACCGAACCATAGATTTCCATCAAAAAAGAAAGCATTCGCAGGAATGTCACTTCCTGGTGTAGTAAGTAAAGCAGAACTCATTTTTTCAAGTGGTTGGATGTATAAAATAGGCTTTTCTAAAAAAGATACGTACGCTTAAGGAGTATACTTTTTCTAGCTAAAGGTGTGTAGGTCAATTCTAATACGAATAACCATAAACGTCTTATCTTGAGCTGAGCCTTTTCTATTAACCACCTCTTTTACCCGTTATTTGGTAGGAATGTCTGCCTTTTTGGTAAAGTACGCTTAGTGGGTAGGGGTATCCCGAACGGGAGCCGAGGCGTGTACTTCCGCGTAGATTTTTGCGGTGTACGCATCCAGTACTTGCAGAATCCGATCGTGGTTTTCACTCTGTACGATCAGGCCTATATGGTATTCTTCCCGCATTCGCCACCAGATTTCGGAAGCTACGTAACCATTCATATCCGGCCACTGCTCCCGGGCTAATGAAATGATAATTCCGGAATAAGTAGGCTTCAATTCAGGTAATTCGTACGTGGTACCCGCAGCCGTAGCCGTTTCAATGCGGGCCCATTCCCGCCATAGGTTAATACCACTGGCGGCTTCCACCATTTCGGCCAGATGGGCTCCCCCTACCCTGCATGCCGTTTCGAGAAAGTAAAATTCACCGTCTTCGTGGCATTGAATGAATTCGGAATGACTGGCTGAGTACTCCAATCCAAACGCCGTTAGTAGTTTTTCGTTGAAGGCTCGCAGGGCCTTTTCTTCGGCAGAACCAAAGGGGGTGGTGACGGAGCGGAAGATGCCTCCCCCGTGAGCAACCTCCATCGGTGTACTCAGGTATTGACTGACCCAGTTGAAGAGTACTTTGCCCTTATACGTCAGTGCATCGACGTGGTAGACGTGGCCGGGCTTAAATTGTTCGACGAGAAATTCGTGTCGCCGATCGCCCAGGCTATGGATGACCTGCCAGAGTTCATCCTTGTTCCAGACTTTTCGAATGCCCGCGGCAGAGGCTTCGCCCCGGGGTTTTACGACAACGGGAAAGGTGACAGAATCCGCAAAGGCATTGACTTCCGCATCGTTGAATAAAGCCGAAAACGCCGGTACTCGCAAGCCCGCTTCGGCGGCTTTCATTCGCATCGCCAGCTTATCCCGAAAGTACCGGGCGATGGTTTGCCCCATACCCGGCAGACGAAAAGTTTCCCGAAAAAAAGCTCCTTTTTCGACATCGAAATCATCCAGAGCTACGATCCGGTCAATCTTGCGATTTCGAAGAGCATACGCTAGTCCCTTCGCCGTCTCATTCAGATCCAATACTCCCTGATCGGGTGTTTCCACAAAAAATAGTTCGTCGATGTGAGAGCGAATCCAGGGTTTGTGTTCGAGTTTTTTCTCCGTCAGCAGATACACCGTATTTCCGGCTTCCTTGCAAGACTTTAAAAATTCGTTTCCTTTAAAATACGTAGCAATACAAAGAAAGGAGAAAGGCATACGGAATAAGGGATTGAGGTTTTGCTGAAATGCGGCTCCTTGAAGATACTGACTTTAGCTAAAAACCGTATCGATTCCCTAAAAAACCCTAGTCAGGCTTCTCGGCCTTGGCCATTTCGGTTACCTTTGCGGTATGGATTCCAGCCCCGGTCAATCGAGTATCTATAGCTTCCAATTTTGGCTTCTGTGTGCCAGTAACTTCCTTTTTACCGCCAGCTTCAACATGATGATTCCCGAGTTACCGGGCTATCTTTCTGCCTTAGGCGGCCGTGAATACGTGGGTTTGGTCATCAGTTTGTTTACGCTTACGGCCGGGGTTTCAAGACCTTTTTCGGGAAAATTAACTGATACGGTGGGTCGGGTGCCCATTATGGCCTTCGGGTCACTGGTGTGCTTTGTCTGTGGGTTACTGTACCCCTTCATGAGTAGTGTATATGCCTTCTTACTATTGCGGCTCTTTCACGGCTTTTCGACGGGTTTTAAGCCCACGGCTACCTCGGCGTATGTAGCGGATGTCATGCCCGAGGACCGGCGGGGTGAAGCCCTGAGTATGCTCGGTATTTCGGCGAGTATCGGCATGTCGGCGGGACCACCGCTGGGCAGCTGGCTAACGGCGGCGTTTTCGATTGATACCATGTTTTACGTTTCGTCGCTGTTTGCTTTTCTGTCGATTGGTATTCTGACGAATTTGAAAGAAACCCTCGAACGGCGGCAACGCTTTTCACCGCGATTGCTACTCATCAAGAAAAACGAAATCTTTGAACCCCGCGTACTGGCTCCCGCGGTGGTGATGTTGCTCAGTAGCTACGCGATCGGCCTGATTCTTACCATCGGTCCGGATTTATCACTTTCGGTAGGCATTTATAACAAAGGTCTGTTTTTCATGACCTACACCATTTCGTCACTGCTGATTCGGCTGGTGGCGGGGAAAGCCTCCGACCGCTTTGGTCGCGTTAAAGTATTACGGATGTCGATTCTGGTACAGGTTATCGCCATGTTAGGACTAGCCTTTGCCGATAATCTGTACATGGTACTGGCCATGGCCTTTCTCTTCGGCGTTCCCTGGGGACTGAACACGCCGGCTTTACAGGCCTGGACCGTCGATTTGGCGAATCCTCTGTACCGAGGTCGGGCCGTAGCTACTACCTATATCGCTCTGGAAGTAGGCATTGGGATCGGAGCTTTAACCTCGGGCTGGCTACACAATCATTTACGAAACAGTTATCAGATCAATTTCCTGATTTGCAGCGTGATTACCTCCGGAGCATTAGTCTACCTTACCTTCCGCAAATCACCCGCCCTGACGATGTAACCTTATGACTTTCACGGAATATCTTACCCAGAAAAAAATAAACGCCCAGGCCTTTCAGCAAGCTGAACCTGAGCGTTTTAAAGAGTGGGAGCAACTATTTGAACAAGTTCATCCCGATAGTTTTACGGTCCAAAAGAAATTCCTCATCAATCCGATTCGCCGCAAGTACGGCCTTTCGGCTTAGGTCTTATTCTTTCTCCCCCGTATCGGCGTAATCCGGCATTTCCTGATCATTCAGCCGGACCATCTCCGTATTCTTCCGTAGCCGCATGTTGATCAGCTCGACCGTAAGAGAGAAGGCCATCGCTACGTACAGATACGCTTTGTTGACTTCCTGGTGAAAGGATTCGGCCACGAGCATGATTCCGATGGCAATGAGAAAGGACAGAGCGAGTATCTGCAAAGTCGGATTTCGGTTGATGAAATCGGCAATGATGCCCGAAAAGGCCAGCATGATGCCCATGGAGATGACTACGGCGATGATCATAATCCAAACATTCTCCACTAGGCCTACAGCCGTCAGGATACTGTCAATCGAAAAGACGGCATCGACGATTACGATCTGAACGATCGTCGCCATCAGACTGGAATACTTGGCAGCCCCTAAAGAAGACTCCGCCGACGCTTGTAATTTATGGTGAATTTCGAGCGTACTTTTCCCCACCAGAAATAATCCTCCACCCAACAAAATCAGGTCTTTCCAGCTGATTCCCACGGGGTCAGTCGTGCCATGTTCATAAATAAACGGCACTTCAAACAGTGGGGTCGTGAGTCGTAGTAGAGAAGTAATTCCAAAGAGGAGAATAATCCGAAATACCATTGCCAGTAACAGACCGATCGTTCGGGCCTGCTTTTGCTGAGCCCGTTGGAGTTTGTCGACAATGATGGAGATAAAGATGATATTATCTACCCCAAGTACGATTTCCAAAAACGATAAGGTCAGAAGACTAATCAATACGGCCGGTTCGGCCAGGTTCGGAAATTCCATGATTCAGATGAATGTAATAGTATGATTGGGGACGAAGTTTCATTAAAAGCTTTATTCCAGCAGCAAGATATGGTACTGTCGGTACAATTTAGGTTTGGAATGGATTTTTCATTTAGGGAATGGACATCAACCTTGAATTTATACATGGCACGCAAATCTCGTTTATTCTCTCTGGCCCTGGGCGTGGGTCTTGTATGGGCGGCCCGCCAGTTGGTACGCTATAGCCGACGTTTCGACGTTCGCAATAAAGTAGTACTCATTACGGGAGGTTCGCGGGGCCTTGGCCTGGTACTGGCACGACAATTAGCCACTCAGCAGGCCAAACTCATCTTAGTCGCTCGTGATGCCGACGAACTTCAACAAGCCGAAGAATCGATTGCCGAACTGGGAGCAGAAGTCATTTCCATTGTCTGTGACATGACAAATCCTGCCGAAGTAGAGGATATGATTGAAGAAAGTCTCAACTACTACGGTCGCATCGATGTACTCATCAACAACGCGGGTATCATTCAGATTGGCCCGGTAGACAATATGACGCTTCAGGAATACGACGAAGCCATGGAAACTCATTTCTTCGGTCCACTCCATGCGATTCGAGCCGTATTGCCGCACATGAAGGCCCGTCAGGAAGGGCGTATCGTTAATATTTCATCTATTGGTGGAAAAGTGGCGGTACCGCATCTACTGCCCTACTCGGCCAGTAAGTTTGCCCTGAGTGGGCTTTCCAAAGGGTTACGTACGGAACTACTGCATCAAGGTATTCACGTCACGACCGTATATCCGGGATTGATGCGTACGGGTAGTCCACGGCATGCCATCGTGAAAGGTGAACATCAGAAAGAGTACGCCTGGTTTAAAATCGCGGATTCACTCCCCTTGCTCACGGTCAGTGCGGAAAATGCCGCCCAACAGATCATTGAAGCCTTGAAGCAAGGAAGAGCGGAACTAACGGTGAGTGTACCCGCCAAACTGCTGGCTGCTTTAGATCATCTGTTCCCGGAGTTGGCAGCCGACCTCTTTGGTATTACCAACCGATTTTTGCCCCAGCCCGTACCCGAAGCGGCCAATCCCCGCAAGCATGGGTACGAAGTAGAGTCGAAGGTTACGCACAATGGCATAACCCAGCCTACCGATGAAGCCGCTGTAGAAAATAATGAGTTTTAGAAGCTAGCTTTTAGCTCATGAAAAAGGAGAAACGGTAAACCCGTTTCTCCTTTTTTGTACACCTTATCGATTCGTTAGCCAATTACAACCGGACCGTTTTGGTTGATGCTGGAAACGTAAATTTCACTTTCAATTTGTACGCTGGCAAAAGCTCGCTGCATCGCCTCTCCTACTTTTTTAGCCGTATCCCGATCTTTGCTCAGGGCAAACATGGATGGACCCGCTCCCGAGATACTACAACCCAGAGCCCCCGCTTCGATAGCGGCGTGTTTGACCTCATCAAAACCCGGAATTAGAATGGAACGTACGGGTTCAATGATCACATCAACCAGACTGCGGGAAATCAGGCCATAATCACCCTTCATCAGTCCGGCTACCAGTCCAGCTACATTACCCATCTGGGTAATGGTATTTTTCAGCGACGTTTCTTTCCGGAGGATATTCCGGGCGTCTCTGGTATTCACCTCAATTTGTGGATGAACGATGGTCGCAAAAAGCTCGGCGGGGGTATCAATCTTCACCACGTCGAGTTTGGGTTCGTAGCTGCGAATGGCAATAAAACCACCCAGCAAACTCGGAGCCACGTTATCGGCGTGAGGCGTACCACTGGCAAACCGCTCTCCTTCCATCGCGAAAGGTAATAAATCAATCTGCTCCATGGGGCGTCCCATGAGTTCATTCAAAGCGAATACGCCCGCTACGGAACTCGCAGCCGAAGAGCCTAAACCGCTACCCAGCGGCATTTTTTTCCGTAACTCGATACTAATTCCCTGATTGGCATTGAGATGCTTGAGGTACGCCAGCATCGAAATACAGGCCGTATTTTTTTCCGGATCGAGTGACAATCGTCCCTGATCGCCTTCAATTTTTACGATTTCCAGGCCGGGTGTAACCTTTTTGCGGAGAATAATCTCATCGCCGGGATTATCGACGGCAAAACCGAAAATGTCAAATCCGCAGGCCACGTTGGCTACGGTCGCCGGAGCGAAGACTTTGATGGATTCCATGAAGTAATTGAGCAAAACGGCCTTTTCAACGCGAGCCGTCCCAAAGATAGAGGGTGAGAAACTTCAAACAAAGGTATGGGAAAGGTTTGGGGGAGTTTGATAGAGTTTGAGGGAGTTCAAGGTTTGAAATGGTTTGATACGGTTTGAGATTTAAAAAAGTTTAAGGCCGTTTCAACGGATTTAAGGTCTAAATCAATTCATCGTAATACTAGCCTCAACCTTTAGACCTTTTAAACCTAATCAAACCACATTCAAATCACATTAAATCTCAAGCCCTTTTCAAACCTCAAACTCCATCAAACCTTAAACTTTTATCAACTTCAAACCGTATCAAACCGGAATTACATCCACGCCTACTTTAAACGTCTGTTTTCCCGTACTGAAAACGATTCCCCTTAGCGGGGAGACGTCCCCGAAATCTCGACCCCAGGCGGTGGTGATGTGCTTTTCCTGCGGTACTAAATCATTGGTAGGATCAAAATCGCACCAGCCTACACCCGGAGCGTATACTGAAACCCAGGCGTGCGTGGCATCCGAACCCTGTAGTTTGGTTTTACCCGGCGGGGGCTGCGTTTCCAGATAACCGCTGATGTACCGGGCCGCAAAACCCAGACTGCGGAAACAGGCAATGGCCAGATGGGAAAAATCCTGACAGACTCCCTTCCGTTCTTTCAGCACGGTTTTGAGCGGCGTATGGATCGTCGTAAAACCCGAGACGTATTTAAATTCCGTGTAAATTTTATGACAGAGCTGCCGGGCACTTTGGTAAAAGGACTGATTTTCAGAAAAACAATCGGCCCCGAAGCTACGTATTTCTTCGTCCCACTGCACAAACGAACTCGGAATCATGTATTCCAGCAACTGCGTTTTCAGTGCATGATTCGTCCGTAACTGATCTTTCACCTCCCGATTGGTCATGAATAAATCGGTAATGATTGATGAGCGGGTTTCGATCATACTCGTCGCCAGCACGGTCAATTGGGTATGTGGCTGATGGATGGAAAAGTGGTGCAGGGTATTCCCAAAGTAGTCCGTCCGCTGACTAATCTCATCGGGCATCGGCGTAATCTGTAAAGCGAAATTTGTACAATTCTGACGCGGTGAAATCTTCGGCATCAGGCAGGCAATGCCGTGATAGTTATTCACATTACCCGTATACGTATACTGCGTTTGATGAACCAGTTTATAATTCATTTTCAAGGTCCATTATCGTTTCCGTAATCGAATGCTGCGTAGCGGTATGATTAAAGTACAGATTAGCCGTAAAATCCGATACCGACAAAATCAATCCGTATACTTCCGCTAGCAGTTGATCCAGCTTTTCGTAGGGCATGGCGTCGCCACTCACGGTACTCAGCTCGGCTACATCGATGAGTTGAATCTGGGTGGAAGCTCGCAATACGGCTTTCTGAGCATCATTCAACCGCTCGGAAGCATGGGGCAACTGAGCAATGGTCTGTTCGAGGGCCTGTAGCAGGTACGCTAGTGAGGAAGGCACCTGTTTGTCCAGCAGAACCATATCCAGCATGTATTCCATCTCGTAATTGGACTTGTAGGCCGAACGGTAATTTACCAGAGCAAAATGGTTCATCAACGTGGCTTCAATGAGTTCGTGCTCAATAAACCGTTCGGTTCGGGCACTGAAGATGGAACGCATGATCACAATCTTGGACAAAATGCGTTCTATCAGTTTGCCCGTCTCAAACAGTAAGAAACCGTTGTTTCGCGGTAACGATTCACTGACAATTCCATAGAATGTGAACAGGCTGTATTGCAGCGTATTCAGGGTATTCTGAATGTCGTTTGGATTCTGTTTGGGCTGAATCTGCTTGAGTTTCTGGGCAATATTTTCGATCACGTCGATGGTACGCCAGGTTACCTGATTCCAGCGTTCGCGTACGACAATCATGGCCTTCAGGAACGAGTCAATCGTCGAAGCGATCGTACCGCGTTTAGCCTCGTTGGCAATGCTGTCCGTGATAATCGCAAACGGATGCTTGTATGATTCCGGGTTTTCGTTCGAAAAACCGGGCTCAATTCGAATCAGCCGGGATACGGTCTTGAGCAGGATTTCAATGTGCTC
>NZ_JBMDWJ010000141.1:0-18540 GCF_048595215.1 Siphonobacter sp. | reverse complement strand
CTCAGTAAAGCGGGCAAACCCTACAGCGTTTTTACTCCTTACAGTAAGGCCTGGAAAGCTAAGGTGAATGATTTTTATCTGCGTTCGTATCCCACCGAGAAGTACTTCAAACAATTTTATCAGGGCTCTTTTGCTGGAATTCCCACCCTGGAATCGATGAATTTTGAAGCCGTGGGGGAACCCTTCCCAGCTCAGGAAATTCCCGTAGATACAATCGAGAATTACGCCGAAAAGCGGGATTATCCAGCCCTGGAGGCGACCTCCCGCATGTCTATTCACCTGCGATTCGGTACGGTATCTATTCGTGAACTGGCTCGGGAGGCTCAACAGTTAAGTCCGACGTATCTGAATGAATTGATTTGGCGGGATTTTTATTTTCAGGTTTTGTACCATTTTCCGCATATCAATACGGGTCACGCTTTTCGGAAAGAGTACGACCGAATTCAATGGCGAAATAATGAGGCAGAATTTGAAGCGTGGTGCCAGGGCCGTACGGGGTATCCACTCGTGGATGCGGGTATGCGGCAGATGAACGAAACCGGCTTCATGCACAACCGGATTCGTATGGTAACGGCCAGTTTTCTTTCCAAACACCTACTGATCGACTGGCGTTGGGGAGAAGCCTACTTTGCTAAAAAATTACTGGATTATGACTTTTCTGCCAATAATGGGGGTTGGCAATGGGCCGCCGGAAGTGGTTGCGACGCCTCGCCTTACTTCCGAGTCTTTAACCCGGCCCTGCAGGCGAAGAAGTTTGATCCCAAGGGACAATACGTAAAGAAATGGGTACCCGAAATAGATCAGATAGACTATCCCGATCCCATTGTCGAGCACGAAACGGCTCGGGAGCGGGCTATACAGACCTATCGCCGTGCGGTGAAGAAAGATAGTAATTAGCGTTGGCGTAAGTAATCGACTAATTGATTCTGTAATTCATGAATCGGAAGGTGGCGACGGAGTTCACCGCCTTCCGTTGCCATGGAGATTTCCCCTCGTTCTTCGGAAACAACGATAACTGCCGCATCCGAGTGTTCGGAAAGACCAATGGCTGCCCGGTGACGAAAGCCCAAAATGGCCGGTAAATCCGGATTTTCGGAAATGGGGAGCATACAGCGAGCGGCTTTAATCCGATGATCTGAGATGATGACGGCTCCGTCGTGCAAAGGTCCGTTCTTTTGAAAAATAGCTAGTAAAAGGGATCGCGATAGCTGGGCATCCAAGGCATCGCCTGACTCAATGTAACGTTTTAGGGGATCTTCTTTTTTGATTACAATCAATGCTCCGGTACGGGTAGCCGCTAATTTCTTAACGGCATCAATCACGGGCTGTAATTCCCAGTTATTCTGTTTTTCGGATTTTTGATTAAAAATGCGGTGTAGAATGGGATACTGTTGCAGATTAGTCGAGCGGCCTACGAAAATAAGGAACCTTCGAATTTCGGGCTGAAAAATAACCACTAGCGCGAGTACACCAATTTCCATGAATTGCCCAAGAATGGTGGACAATAATTCCATGCCCAGTGCCCGCACAATGAGATAAATCCCGTACACCAACAAATAGCCCAGAAAAACGCGGCTAGCAATACTCCCTTTAATGAGAAAATATACCTGATAGAGTAGGAATGCTACCAGTCCAATGTCAATCAGGTCGAGAAAATCAATATCTAAAAAGCCTAGCCTTAAGAGCAGCATTTGATCTATGAAAACGGTTGAAGCACTCCTTAATAAGGTAAATTAGAAAATTCAAAAATAAAAAAAACACGGATACTTACGGCCCCTTCAGCTTAGCTTTACTTGAAATGGTATAAAAAAATATAAGAATAGTTTTAAAATTAGTATTTCTTTTATCGACTGGCTACCGACTGCTGCAGAATGCCATCTTTAGACAGTCGCTTAAAAATAGCCGTTACGGGTACCGCACCCGTACCTTCCGCTTGAATCTCTGCTTTCCAGAACGGTTGAAGCGAAGGTAATTGCTGTAGCTCAATCTGATAAACCTGACCGCTCACCCGCGTACGATTGTAGGAATCGGTTCGTAAAATCGGACCCGTGCGACGAACAATCAAAGCTACCTCCGCCTGACACGTCTTATTTTGCTCAGTAATAAAGCCCGATAGCGAATCGAATGCCAGAGCGGGTTGAAAAGAGGCCGTACAAAGGGTGTAGTTGGGAGGACATTCCTTCAAAAATCGTCGGGCATCGCCCTTTTCCCGAGGGGTATCCGCTAGGACGACTAACAATCGCTGAAAAGTGGGTACGCTACCCGCTTTCGTATTGGACCGAACGGATACACAATTCGTACAAAAAAGAGCGGACAACGTAAGTACAAAAAGGGAGCGAAACATACGATTTCAATTAAGAGGTTAAAACAGAGTCGTTGCCGACGGACGTAAAACACCTATAAAAATCGGTATCATTCCAATGAAATCATCACGTTTGCCCATACTTTTTGAACGACGCACCAAGTAAGTGCCTGTAAAAAAGCTTCCGAATAGTTTTCTGTAGGTCTAGCCGTTTGTGTACCGACCGTATACGCATTGACTTGCGCGAGTAACCAGTCTGCATAAGAACCTGGATGCAAATGAATAAACAAGGGCGTTGGAGCTTCTTGGCTGAAGGCCTCCTGCCACTGGGCCAGCAGCAAGCGAAAGGCTCGGATGCGAATGCAGTCCAGTAAGGGATCATTACTACGTTCAAAAGAAAATTGGGCTTTCGAAAGAAGCTGATGCGTCGAGTAATCGGTATCGAGAAAAGCTTGCAGCCAGCGATGCACGCTCAGGAAGGCATGACTCAAATCGGCTAGACCATCCGCGGTTACCGTTAAACGAAAAGGTCGGAATTCTGGCCAGGCGTCGGTTTTGCGTAGTAACCCTAACTCGAAACCTGGAAATTCGGGTTGAAGTTTGCTGGCAAAACCACCGTGTATCGGGTAAGGAAAAGATTCGGATAGCGTATCACCCAAGGCCAGAAAATCAACATTCCCTGAGAAATACAGAGCAAGGCGTTGAGCATCGAGGGGGCGTAGGTACGTCTCCATGGGTTCTTTCAACGGCTGTTCCAGAATTAATTCTAGGGCATCGACGGATTCCAGGTCGCTCGGGGGTGGAGTAGGGGCATGCCATTCCAATCGCTTCTCGGGGGATAAAATCGGATCAAAAGAGAGCACTTCCAATGGCATTCCTGCCGCCCAGGGATCTGTATCCGGCACCATTTGCCAGCTTAGCAGGGTTTCGTTTAAGGCAGGCCGTAAAAAATCGGGTACGGGTTGAAAGGAACGTTGGCGTGCGGGAAGTTCGGCAAAAAGTTCACTTGGGTGCTTTTTCATAGGGTTAGGTTATAAATCCAGCGAATCAATAAAAATATTCGTTCGTCTACCCGAAATTTTCTAATTTGTGAAACGGCTTTCCCAAAAAGAGTATGCTCAAAATTTTTTAAAGGAAATTGTCCGAAGACTAGCCGAGGCAGAATCGGTTTTTTTATCTTTGCCTCCCCTTATGAAAAATCCAGCCTGAAATAGCCTTGCAGACTGTCGTGCGTGATGCCAAATCCGTTTGGCAAGAGTGTTTACGGATCATACGTGAGTACGTGCCTGAACAAAGTTTCAAAACTTGGTTCGAGCCGATCGTGCCCGCACGTCTGGTTGGAAGCACGCTGACGATTCAGGTGCCCAGCGAATTTTTCTACGAATGGCTGGAAGAAAATTACGTTCACGTACTCCGACGGGCGATTGATCATGCCATTGGTCGCCAGGGAATGCTGGAGTATTCGGTGATTGTAGACCGGGGTGACGACAAGAAGCCACCCATGGGTTATACCGTACCCAACCAGCGGCCTGCCCCGCAAAATTCGGCTCCTCCTGCCAAGAAGGCATCAGAACCGGAACAGCTTCGCAATCCCTTCGAGTTACCGGATCTGGATGGTCTGGAGCTTACGTCCTATCTCAATCCGATTTATACCTTCGAAAATTACGTTGAGGGTGACTTTAATCGACTGGCCCGTTCAGCTGGACAGGCCGTAGCAAGTAAGCCCGGTGTTACGTCTTTCAATCCGCTGATGATTTACGGTGGCGTAGGTTTGGGGAAAACCCACCTCGCTCAAGCCATTGGTAATCAGATCAAGGCTTCCAATTCGGGGAAATTTGTCCTATTTGTTTCCACGGAAAAATTCATGAATCAGTTCGTGATGGCCGTGCGAAATAACTCGATTCAGAACTTTACCAATTTCTACCTCCAGGTGGACGTGTTGATTCTCGACGACGTTCAGTTCCTGGCCGGAAAGGAACGTACGCAGGAAACGTTCTTTCATATTTTCAATCACCTGCACCAGACGGGCAAGCAGATCATCATGACCTCTGACCGCCCGCCGAAAGATTTGCAGGGCTTACAGGATCGTCTGCTGTCGCGATTCAAGTGGGGGCTGTCGGCGGATTTGCAAATGCCGGATCTCGAATCCCGGATTGCTATCATCATGAAGAAGTTGCATGGTGACGGCGTTGATATTGATTACGAAGTGATCGAGTATCTGGCTCACTCGATTGATACCAACGTACGGGAATTGGAAGGCGTTGTCGTGTCGCTGATCGCTCAGGCCACATTGCTGCGGCGGGAAATCGACATGAATCTGGCCCGGCAGGTACTTCGTAACATTGTCCAGGATTCCGAACGGGAAGTCACCATCGAAACCATCATGGAGACGATCTCCCAGCATTACCGGATTAGTTTGCAGGATATGAAAGGCAAGAGCCGGAAGAAGGAAATCGTCTTTCCCCGGCAGGTAGCCATGTATTTTGCCAAAGATTACACGGATCTATCCCTCAAGTCCATCGGATACCATTTCGGTGGCCGCGACCACTCAACGGTCATTCACGCCATTCAGACCATCTCCGAACTCAAGGAGCACAATGCGGAGGTAAAAGCACAACTGCAGGAATTACAGAAAAATTTCGGCAAGAAAAGCTAAGACTGCTTTTCTTTGTGGCTTTCAACCCGCATGGAATGATTCATCATCTTCGCCGTTTTCAGGTCGATGTACAGGCCTATGATGCCTGCGTCGAGCAATCCGAATGGGGCACTATCTACGGACTTTCCTGGTGGCTGGATCAGGTCTCGCCTGACTGGGAATGCCTGGTTTGGCAGGAACCATCCGCTCAACTATACCGAGCCGTTTTACCCGTACCCGTCCAGCGACGCTATGGGATAGCCCTGGTACATCAGCCCCTGTTTTGTCAGTTTCTGGCGCTGTATTCGGCTGAAGCACTTCCCGTACCTATCCAGAAGGATTTTATAAAGGCCGTTTTAGCTAAATACGCTCTCATTGCCCGCTATCAACTCAACTTTCCCGAAGCTTCGGTGCTGAGTAGCTTCTCAGAATTAAATCTTCGTCAGCTGCATACGCATGTTCTATCGCTGGAAGCTCCGTATGAAACCCTTTTCCAGGGTTACAACCGGGATCGCAAAATGAATGTCAAGCGGGCGTATCAGGCGGATTGGACCTGCCGGTCAGGAAGTGACATTACCCCATTAGCGGAATTTTTCAGGCAGCATCACGCCCACCAAATTGAAGGAGGGGTTCACCCAGGCGCGTATGCGTTACTACAAACGTTGTTTGACGCGTGTGAAAAACGGGGCTATTCGGATTTATGGTATGCCGAAAAAGATAAGCGGGTAGAGGCGGGTGCCTGGTTTGTAACCTTCCAGCAACGGACCCTGTACTTGTTTAACGCGGCGACGCCGGAAGGCAGGAAAAAAAATGCCCGGACGTTTTTAATCGATCAGTTTATTCGGCAGCAGGCCGGAAAGCAGGCGTTGTTTGACTTTGAAAGTGCCAACGTACCCAGCATTGCCGAGTTCTACGCCAGTTTCGGGAGTCACGTAGTCGCCTACTATGAACTGCGAAGCAATCGGCTACCGAAACTCATTCAATGGCTGTGGAAACTGAAAAATCGCCTGTTAGGGTAGGGCTGGTTACTGCCAGTTAAAGGTTTCTTTCATCCCCCGGTAATCTTTCAAATCCATGGCTACCGATCCTACTACTAAGTCAAATTCTACTTTAACGGGTACTTTATTGGCATCATCCGACACCCAGATGCGAATGGCTTCTTTGCCATCAAATAGTTGGTTATTGGGCATCTGTGGGATAATCCGGTGCGTGTTGAGTTTACCGTATTTCGTCTTGACGACTTCTTTGCCGGCGTACTTAATCCGTAGATCGATAAACTCATTGTCATAAAACATCTTGACGGCCGTCAGCTGTCCGGTTTTCATTTTGTTGAAATCCAGACCCCGTACGTAGAAATAGGCACTCACTACGTCGTACACGTCTCCGGGTACTTTAAAATCTTTAACCACTTCCGCTGAGCTTTTGCCTTTGGAAACGGAAGTAAGTTTATCGCCTTCCTGATCAAAGGATACGCGTTGCTCCTTGTAGTAGCGACCTTCCTGTTGTTTCATGGCAAAGTCAATCGGCAACATCGTTTGTGGGTCCAGGTACGAAGTCCAGCTGTCACGAATTTTAGTAACCAGATCAAAGGCCCCCGTTGTGCGTCCCGTGGCCGTTACCCGGTAACAGGCTTTTCCCTTCACCCGGTGAAATTTATCACTCACATCCACGATGGCCTCGGCGGCATTGATAAACCCGTAATGCACCCGATATTCCAGATGTTCACCCTGATTGATAACCGAGTCTACCTTAGGCTCCGGTTGTCTGAACGCCAGTAAACACCCTACCAGACCACAACCTACCAACGTAAAAAATGTATAACTACGGAACCTCTTCATGCAATAGTGGGGATAGGATCAAGTCGTCAGGTTTCTGGCCTGCAACTTTAAATCTTTTCAGTAGGGTTTCAAAGTGGCACGGCGACGTTCTTGCTTAGCGGCCGTATTTTGCTTTTAAATGCTGTAAATAACGCTTAAAGTCACTATTAAATTTTTCCCGGAAGTCTACTTCGAATTCATTTCTGCGGGAATTATACGTTGAAAAACCAACGAAAAAAGCATTGTTTACGTCCGTAGGCCAGGTTCGTTTTTTCACGTGAGACAAATCCTGGTACAGGGAATCTGACCGTTGTAGGATTTCCCGGATCAGCGTTTGTTTGAGCTGATCCTTCCGAGCCTTAGGTAGCGTGTCTGAAAAACGTTCGTATAAACGGTCCAATAGCTCTTTTCCGTGATTGAAATGCTGGATATAGCGTTCACGAAATACTTTTCCTTCCTCATAACTACGATACTGCGGTGAATCGATTCCAAAACGCTGTGCCAAAAAACGTACGGCTCCGTAATCGCCAATAAAGTTGGCTAGGTTTTCATTGAATTCATGCTGATTCTTAATGAATAAGGTCGAATGCGTCATTTCGTGCATAATCAGGCTCGCCAATCGCCCTTCCGACAATTGCAGCATCCCCGAAAGAATGGGATCATGAAAGTAACCCAGCGTACTGTAAGCGGAGACGGGACTAATTTCGGTATCATACCCCTGCCAGCGCTGGGCTTCCTGTTGGGCTTTTTCCAAATCGAAGAAACCTTTATAGGTAAACGAACCGATGAGTGGAAACGAAAACTCAACGGCTTTAATCCGATACGGTTCCGCTACCGTAAGTACGTAACAGATGGGCTTGTTGTGTTGATCGTAATAGGTTTGGTAATTGGGCGTAGCATTGAGACCGAGCGAGTCGATGGCAAACTGCCGGATTTCTTCAATAAAGCGAAGTTTGGCTTTTACGGAATCGGGTACCGCTGGATCCGTTAGTACGGCTTCGACGGGCTTCGCGTTGAGAATGACCCGAGCGCCGCCACTGAGTTGGCCGTAGCCATAACTCACCCAATCCCACTGCCAGATGATGAGTACAAGCCCTACTACGCTCAAACTTAGAAAGACTCGCTTTACGATACGTTTCATGGAAAAATTCTAGGGGAAACCGGAAAATCAATAATATTTCTTTTTTTATAAACGGATAATCATCCAATGGTGTTTTCAAAGTAACTATGTTTCTGTATTCAGGACGTGGCAGCGTATCTTTTGCGGATTGATTAAAGAAATACAACAATTTTTAGTCAATGGTTAGGATATTTGCCCGAAAAGCAGTAATTTTAGATCATATTCTTCACCCAATAGCTCGTTTTTTGATACATGGCACAAGCAACCGGTACTGATGCAGGACAGAAATTAAAAGCTCTGCAAACGACCATTGAAAAATTAGACAAAACCTACGGTAAAGGTACGGTCATGCGTCTTTCAGACGCTAAAGTGCTCGATATTCCCGTCATTTCAACGGGATCACTGGGTCTTGATCTGGCCTTAGGCATGGGTGGCGTACCCCGGGGACGGGTCGTAGAAATCTACGGACCTGAATCGTCCGGTAAGACGACCATCGCGATGCATTGCATTGCGGAGGCACAAAAGAAAGGAGGCTTAGCCGCTTTCATTGATGCTGAACACGCCTTTGACCGTAGCTATGCGGAAAAATTAGGTATTGACACGGGCAATTTGTTGATTGCTCAACCCGACAACGGGGAGCAGGCTCTGGAAATTGCCGAGCATCTGATTTCTTCAGGTGCCATTGATATTATTGTCATTGACTCCGTAGCCGCTCTGGTGCCCAAAGCCGAAATTGAAGGCGACATGGGAGATTCCAAAGTGGGTCTGCAAGCCCGTTTGATGTCGCAGGCGTTGCGTAAAATGACGGGTATTATCAATAAAACGTCCTGCTGCTGTATCTTCATTAACCAGCTGCGGGAAAAAATCGGTGTGATGTTCGGGAACCCCGAAACAACAACTGGTGGTAACGCGTTGAAATTCTACGCTTCGGTTCGGTTGGATATTCGCCGGGCCGGACAAATCAAAGAAGGAGCCGATAGTATCACGGGGAACCGTACCCGCGTGAAAGTGGTGAAAAACAAACTAGCTCCTCCCTTCAAAGTCGTTGAGTTTGATATCATGTACGGTGAAGGAATCTCCAAAGTAGGTGAGGTACTTGACTTAGCCGTTGAATTGGAAATCGTTAAGAAATCCGGTTCTTGGTTCAGCTACGGTACCAACCGTCTGGGTCAAGGTCGCGATGCTGTAAAGGAAATCCTGAAAGATAATCCGGAATTACTCGACGAACTGGAAGCCAAAATCAAGGAGAAGGTGAAAGGGGATGACGAAGCACTCGTCGATACGCTGGAACCGAACGTAGTAGATGATGGCAAAGAAGAGTAATAAGTAAATAAAAAACCCGCTGACTCAAGTCAACGGGTTTTTTATTTATACGTAAATCATTTTCTTGGTCATGCCCCCATCCACGAAGAAATTTTGTCCCGTAATGAAAGAGTTAGCGGGGTTGAGTAGAAAGGCAACCATGCGGGCGATATCCTCGGCTTGTCCTACGCGGCCCGCCGGATGCTGCTCATGATCGGCCTTACTCAATTTTTCGGGTTGACGGGCAGATGATTTCTTCAACGAAGAAACATCGATCCAGCCCGGAGAAATGCAGCTCACCCGTACCTCAGGACCTAAACTGACGGCTAAGGAATGGGTTAGGGCAAAAATGCCGCCTTTCGATGCGGAGTAGGCAAAAGTCCCTGGCTCCGACTGAAACGCTCGCGTCGAGCACAGATTGATGATCGATCCTTTGGTCTCTTTTAGATAAGGAGCCGCTAACTTACTGGCATAAAAAGAACCCGATAAGTTAATGGCCAGGCCCTGATCCCACTCTTCGAACGTCCATTCTTCCAGGGGCTTGGCTTCAAATACCGCCGCATTATTAATGAGGACGTCCAGATGTCCGTACGTAGCAAGGGTGGTCTCAAAGGCCGCTTCTACTTCCACTACCTTTCCCACATTACAGCCTACAGTAAGTATGGAGCCGAAGTTTTCTAAAGCCTGTTCTGTTTCCGTGAGTGCTTCTTCGTCAAAATCCCAAATCGCCACTGCGTAACCATTTTGTAATAAATCTTGAGCTAGTGCCCGGCCAATGCCCTGAGCTCCACCGGTTATGATGGCTACTTTTTCCTTCATGCTTGATTCATTAGTCATGAAAGAGGCTGCTGAAAAAAGTATACAATGCTCTTAACGGGGATCGTCAATCTGTCCTTTCATTCGGTACCGAAGCAGTACTTTTTTGCCGGAGACTTTTTCCAACATCGGACGAAGAATTTTAGTAGCGTTCAGCTTGGTTTGTTCTAAAATGCCTTGTTGGATGGCTGAGGTTTGTACCTGTTCCTCCGCCTTTTTGAACGCTTGTTCAATCAAAAGAGCCTCATCACTGAAAGCAAATTCCGTATTGTATACTTTCGATTTCGAATGATCGACCCGGGCCAGGCAGATTTCCGGATCGGGTAAACGTACGATCAGGGTATCTCCAGTTTCCCCCAAATCGGTAACCGTCATCTTCGTCAGATCCAGACAGCCCACGGCTTCGCCCTGAATAATGAGTAGTGCCTTCGCATCCGGTAAAAACTGACGCGTGATCTGCTGATCGACGACATCACGAAAATTATATTTGACCAGCTCCAGTTTGCCCAGCGAGGTAATTTCGCGTAGTACAATATGATGATTGGAAACCCCCTCAGGCTCCTCTCTTTGTAGAAAAAACTTTCGCGATTTGAGTTGTTCCCAGCCGTAAATAGCCGACGCCAGGAGCAGAACCAGAAAGAGAATACGAATCAGAAAACGCATAGAATTATCCTGCTAAAGTACCATCAGATTACAACCGCGAATATCGGAGTTATCGAAGCGGCCCAATACCCGAAAGCTATTCGCCTCGGAGCCGTAACTGCCTAAATCTTTCGTTTCTAAAAAACTGCACGAATCAATGTTTGCCAGATCAATCACGTTTAGTCCGCCCGAACGCCGCGAAGGTTCGTTACGGGAATAATACGTAAAGGGATCATTGACATCCCGGAGACTAATCCGCAAACTCGGCGGTAGATGAAATAACCCTTCGCCAAAGGAGTATCCCTGCGATAATAATTCTGTCATGCCGTATTCGGAATGAATAACGGGGACGTGAAAGGCTTTCGTCAGTAGTTGGTGTACCTCTTCCCGAAGCAATTCCTGCCGACGACCTTTCATCCCGCCCGTTTCCATGACAATCAGCTGAGGCATGTCTTCCAGAAATGACAAGTCTGCCGTTTCTGCCAAATCAAGTAAGGCAAACGTAACGCCAATCAAAAGGACTTTACGCTGTCGATCCGGTTGGAGGGCCCGAAGGCGTTCGAGTAGCTCATCCGTGTTATGCAGATAAAAACCCGAATAGTCCGACTGATTCTTTTCCACAAAATGCCGGACCATGTGTACCAGCGAAGAATTACTCCGTTCGAGATAGGATGGTAACAAAGCTAAGATGTGGAAATCCTGCAAGGGACCGTAAAAGCGTTCAAAAATCTGCTCACTGATCTGGTCATAAAAAGCCGGATCCGCTACGTAATGTTGACTCGTTACCTGTCCGGTAGTACCGCTACTGGCAAAAATAATGGGGCTAGAAACGGGGGTAGAAAGTACTTGATGGGTTTTAAAAAACTCAATGGGCAAGTACGGGATTTGTTCGACCGTTTTCACGTGCGTGGGAGAAATCCGTAAATGCCGTAAATATTCCTGATACACCGGGTTTTGAGCCGCCTGGAACTGAAAAACTTCCAAGGCTAGGGATGGAAAAGAGGTCTCTTCCAACGCTAATACGCGGTCTTTAAGCTCCTGCTGAATGGACATGATGATTACTAAAAAGCAGTACGTAAGTAAAAGACGAGGGGTGAAATCGAAGTCAAGTGCCGGGCAATCCGATGGGAAAATTCCTTTCTGAAGGGCAAAATGCAGCGCAATTTTAATTTACCAAAGGGCTTACGTAACTTTCCGCCCGTCTCGTCGTTTATGACAGAGACGAAATGATTTAGGTTCCTATGAAACGATTATTATTTATCTTTTCCATAACGACAGCAGTGTTGGCCCTGGCCAGCTGTACGGCTGAGCCGGATTTTTCGAATATACCCATGCTACTGGACGGTTCGACGACGCTTACTAAGTACGCCAACATTCGGGATCGTCTGGGAAATGCCCAGGATTCACTGGTAATCGGCGTGAAATTTCAGGATGGAGACGGAGACCTGGGGCTTTCGCCCGGTACGTATCCCCAGGATTCCATTCAGTTTAATAACGGATTTAATTACGAAGTGCGTACGTTTCGTCGGATCAGAGGTCAGTTTCAGGACGTAAGTGCCTCCTTTGGGGTTTCCAACTCTGGAAATTTCCCCCGTCTCCGCAACGACAATAAAGTAGGTCCCATTGAAGGAACTTTGCAACGGGCCATTATGGTACCTTACGGAGCCGTTATGCGGAATGACACGCTTAAATTTATGATTCGCATTCGGGACCGGGCCATGAACGTCAGCAATGAAGTGGAAACGCCTTCCGTAGTGGTACGGGCTCAGTAAGCAATAGTGATTATAGTACATAAAAAAAAGCCGGTTTCGACTGGCTTTTTTTATATACACTAGTTTCAAGAAGGAAGCGAAATACGAAACGTAGTGCCCTTGCCGGGTTCGGAGGCCTTCACATATAAACGTCCCCGGTGGTAATTTTCAATGATACGTTTAGCCAAGGTAAGGCCTAAACCCCAACCGCGTTTCTTGGTACTAAAACCAGGGTTAAAGACCTGCTTCCACTGTGATTTTGGAATGCCTTTTCCCGTATCGCTGATATCGATATACGTTTGTCCCGCTTTCTCCCAGAGGTGAATGCGTAGTTCGCCTACGCCTTCCATGGCATCAACGGCATTTTTGCAGAGGTTTTCAACGACCCATTCAAACAGGTTCCGGTTGACGGGTATCATCTTACCAACGGGGATTTCATTGTTGACTTGCCATTTGATCTTGGAGGAAACCCGCCGCTTCAGATAATCTACAAACTGCTCGACGTGTTGAGCCAGAGGTTCGGGATGTAGCGTTGGTACGGAGCCAATATTAGAGAAGCGAGCCGTAATGGTTTCCAGTCGTTCCACATCCTTTTCCACTTCCAGGACAAATTCGGTTTCGTAGCGATCCGGGTCCGTTTTGAAGTATTCCACCCAGCCTTTCAACCCCGAAAGCGGCGTACCTAACTGGTGAGCGGTTTCTTTGGCTAACCCTACCCAAACCCGGTTTTGCTCTGAGCGACGGGATGCACTAAAAGCTAGGTAAGCCAGATAACCAAAGACTAACAAGCCCAGTAGCATGATGACGGGGTAATACTGAAGCTGCGTAAAGAGGAAGGAATGGCTAAAGTAAATGTATCCTTTGCCAAAGCCTCCATCAATTTCGATGGGAGGATGTGTCGTTTGAAATTCCTGCGATTTCTGCTTGAGAAAGGCCGGAATTTCTTGGGCATTCTCCGGTAATTTTAAGTTAATGGACTGATATTGACCCTGATACTCATAAATAACCGGAATCTCGGTATTGATTTTGACTACCTTGTCGAAAAAGAAATTAACGTCCGTTTCAACCGGACTCGTCAGGGCGTACTCTAAGCTTTCCGCGTATAGACGTACTTCTTCTTCTTCGTGCGATTCCAGGCGGCCAATAAGGGTATTGGTATAGTAAAACCAGGCACCCGAGAACGCCATCAGTATTAATAAAATACCAATTTTAACCTGATTTTTCTGCTGGTATAAATCGCCGGAAAGCATCCGGGCGGGCAGACTTCCCAGCCGATTTTCGGAACGTAATTTGGGGGGGGCAGGAGCCGTACTATTCTTCATTTCATAAGTGCCAACGTCGAACCAATGGACGTCGGTATACAGAGCGTAAGCAAAAATTGAAAACGAGTTAAAACCGTGGAGATCAGCGGACAAATCTCGACTATTTCAATGATTTTCATCAGGTTTTTCTATGACTAAATTGGAAAATTCAATAAGTAATTTTGATCCATTCTAAATAAAAAAGAATGGGATTTATTACGACCTAGTGTAAGTTATCCTGACGTATTTTTGTGTGATTTTAGTGAAAGCAGATGGCTAATACGTTTCGAGCAATCAGTTTATCGTACAAAACCGCTCCCCTGGCAGTCCGGGAGTTGGTGGCATTAGATGAGAGCGAAGCCAAAACGTTTTCCTTGAAATTGAAAGAACTCTTCGGTTTTCAGGATATTTTGGCAGTATCAACGTGCAATCGTACGGAAATATATTACACGGCTGAGGCAGACTATGCCGAGTCGATTATTAAGTTACTGGCTATTGAAAAAGGTCTGGAAAAACCCGCTGACCTACCCGAATACTTCGTCAATCTAAGCGATCAGACGCAGGCCATTCGGCATTTATTCGAAGTGGCTACGGGTTTGCATTCGCAGGTGGTTGGCGATCTCCAGATTCCTAACCAGGTAAAACATTCGTACCAGTGGGCGGTGGACGCCGATGTGGCGAGTCCCTTCCTGCACCGGTTGATGCACACGATTTTCTTCGCTAGTAAACGGGTATCTCAGGAGACGAGTTTCCGTGACGGAGCCGCTTCGGTTTCGTACGCAACGGTGGAATTGATCGCTGACTTAACGCAGAATCATACTTTGCCCAAAGTTCTCGTTGTAGGGCTGGGTGAGATTGGTACGGACGTGGTTAAGAACCTGGCCGACAAAGGGTTTGCCCAAATTACGCTACTCAATCGTACGTATGCGAAGTCAGTAAGTCTGGCGGAAGGTACCGATTTTCGGGTAGCGGATTGGGAAAATTTGGAAGCGGAAGTAGCTCAGGCGGATGTGATTGTTTCTTCCCTTCGTGTGGCGACTCCGTTGTTTACCAAAGCGTTTGTGGAGCAACTGAATATTCTAACCTTCAAGTACTTCATCGATCTTTCGGTACCCCGTAGTGTAGCTCCCCAAGCGGAAGAAGTACCCGGAGCTCTGGTATACGCCATCGACGACATTCAGGCCAAAGCGAACGCCGCTTTGCAACGCCGCCTGGAGTCTGTACCGCAAGTACACCGTATTCTGGACGAAGCCATGGCAGGTTTTCAGGATTGGTCGAAAGAGATGGTGGTATCACCCACGATTCAAAAATTCAAGCAGGCCCTGGATCAGATTCGCAAAGAAGAACTGGCCCGTCAGCTCAAACACCTGACGCCCCAGGAAGCCGAGAAATTCGATAAATTGACGTCTAACATTGTGAACCGTATTTTACGTTCACCGGCTGTCAATCTGAAAAACGCCTGTCGTCGCGGCGACGCCGATCAGTTGGCCGATGTGCTTTCGGAACTGTTCGATTTAGAGCGGCAGGCCGAACCTAAATAAGCGTGCACTCGCTTTCAAAAGTGTCATATCAACGAGCGAAAAACGGAAGGGCGGAGATTTCTCCGCTCTTTTTTTAGGCCTTATCGGTAGGCTTTCTGGTACTGAGCGGGGGTAAGACCCGTCAATTCTTTAAACTGGCGGTTGAAATTGGAAATGGTATTGAAACCGCTTTCGTAACAGATTTGCGTAATCGTCAGCTTCCCTTCCATGAGTAGTTTGCAGGCGTAGCCGATCCGTACTTCACTGACAAACTCGGAGAACGTACGATTCGTACGGGTTTTAAAATACCGGCAGAAAGCGGAAGCACTCATGCCCGCCAGCGAAGCCATCTCGTCCAGGCGAATCTCCTGCTGAAAATGATCCAGTACATAATCGTGTACTTTCTGCATGCGTTCGGTTTCCGAAACTTTGTGCGTGTTCACGTAGCCCAGACTAGCAATGGCCTGACATTCCTCACTGTGGGCCAATTCATCCAATAGCGTCAACAGGTGCAGAATGGCCTGGAAGCCCGTTGCCTTGAGCAGTTGCTTCATGCTTTCGCGAATCTGCTCCCGCAAGCGGCCTTTGATTTCTACGCCGCGAACCGCCTGCTGAAAAAAGCTCTGGAGTACGTGCATCTCCGGTCGCTGGAAAAAATCAGTACCCAGAAAATCCTCCGTAAAGTACACGACAATCCCTTTGGTTTCTAGCTCCGAATGCGTTTGGAAATACGGCGGATCGCTTCGCCAGAGGTGCGGAATATTAGGCCCTAAAAAGACCGTATCACCCGGTTCGAAGGGCTGAATATTATCACCAATGAATCGCGTACCCGTTCCTTCTTCCACCGTAAATAACTGGTAGTGGGGATGGAAATGCCAGTTCGGATCAAAATAGGGCGAGACCAGTTCCTGCATCGTAAACGAAGCAACCGGGTTCTCAATGGTCTTCCGAAGTGCAGACTTCATAGGGTCGATCTAATCTTATTTTGCAGAATCAATAATCAAAAATACAAAATAGGTCAAAATACAGTAGATGTTGGTCAAAGATGACGGAGTTTTTATCATTTTCCCGACATAAAATTGTATCATGATCTACAGCATGAATCTGCTCCTGTGGGGGCCTACTCTGGACGAATCGTTTTTTCCAACGCTGGAAGAAATCAGAAGCATTGGTTTTGGTGGCGTAGAAGTGCCGATCTCTTCAACCAATCCCCAATTTTACCGCAGCTGGGCGGATCGCCTGGATGAGCTGGGACTCAAGCGGCAGGCCGACGTGATTTGCGGACCGGACCAGAATCTGATCAGTTCAGACGCGGGCATGCGAAAAGCTACGCTAGAACACCTGCACCGCAGTGTGGATTGTGCCGTGGAGCTGGGAGCTACCCATCTGATGGGTCCGTATCATTCGGCTCTGGGTGTCTTTACGGGTCAGCCCGCTACGGCCGATGAGTGGAAATGGGGCGTAGAAAGCATTCAGATTCTGGCCGAGTATGCTCAGCAACAAGGCATTCGACTGGGTTTGGAATACCTCAACCGGTTTGAAATGTATCTGACGAGTTGCGGGGAAGAACTGGCTCGTTTTGTCGATGAGGTGAACCATCCCAACTGTCAGATCATGTTCGATACGTTTCATGCCAACATTGAGGAGAAAAACATCGGCGATACCATCCGGCAACTCGGCGACCGCATCACCTTCGTGCAACTTTCGGAGAATGATCGATCGACAC
Source organism: Siphonobacter sp. (assembly GCF_048595215.1). NCBI lineage: Bacteria > Pseudomonadati > Bacteroidota > Cytophagia > Cytophagales > Cytophagaceae > Siphonobacter > Siphonobacter sp. Next base: position 1,608 of record NZ_JBMDWJ010000141.1, on the reverse strand, counting down.
CCGGTAAAGGAAACGTAGCCTGGGATTCCGTATTTCAGGGTCTTCGCGACATCAACTATCAGGGTTGGCTGAGTATCGAAGCGTTCAGTACCAAATTAAGTGTAGCCAATATCTGGCGAAAAATGTTCGATTCGGAAGAGCAACTCATGCGGGATGGGCTTCAATTCATTCAAAGCAACTGGGAAAAGCAACCCGTTTCTTCGTTCGTAAGCAACGGCCATACGGCCTAAGGTCTCATTGTATATCCTCTAATCACTAGTACGCATGTCAAAACCCATTAACATTGCTATTGTAGGTCTGGGCTTCGGAGCCGAATTTATCCCCATTTATCAGCGTCACCCCCATGCAACTATGTACGCGATTTGTCAGCGTACGCCCGAAAAACTCAACGCCGTAGGAGACGCCTTTGGCATTGACGTTCGGTATACCGATTACGATGAATTGCTGAAAGATCCCAACGTCGACGCCGTTCACATCAATTCACCCATTCCTAACCACGCCGAACAAAGCCTGAAAGCCTTACGGGCGGGCAAACACGTAGCCTGTACGGTACCCATGGCCACGACGGTAGAAGAGTGTCTGGAAATTGTGAAGACCTGCCGCGAAACGGGTAAAAAATACATGATGATGGAAACGGTGGTTTACAGCCGTGAGTTTCTGTTTGTAAAGGACTTGTACGAAAAAGGCGAACTGGGTAAGGTACAGTTTCTCAAAGCCAGCCACCAGCAGGACATGGACGGCTGGCCTGATTACTGGCCTGGCCTGCCCCCCATGCACTACGCTACGCACTGCGTAGGTCCCGTGGCGGGTCTGCTCAAATCCAGCCCGGAATATGTCTCGTGCTTTGGCTCAGGTACCATTCGGGAAGAACTGGCTCAGATTCACAATTCACCGTTTGCCGTTGAATCCGCTCATATCAAATTCAAAAACAGCGATTTGTCGGCGTATGTCTACCGCTCGCTCTTTGATACGGCCCGGCAGTACCGCGAAAGTTTTGAGGTATACGGTTCGAAAAAATCGTTTGAGTGGCCGCTCATCGAAGGCGAAGAGGCCGTAATCCATACCGCCAAAAAAGAAGAACACGAAATTCCGGAACGCGTCACCGTGCCCGATTTCGCTCATTACTTACCCGAAGAGATTCAGGATTTTACCACCAAAGGCGTATACGACGTTGCCGAAAACACGCACCTGAGCTTTACGCAGGGGAGTGGTCACGGCGGTTCGCACCCGCACCTGGTGCATGAATTCCTGATGGCTTTGGTGGAAGACCGCGAACCCTTTCCCAATGCTATACAGTCGGCCGAATGGACCAGCGTGGGAATTCTAGCTCATGAATCAGCTTTACAGGGTGGAAAACTCTTGTACCTGCCTGATTTTGAGAATGCCTGAGTGTAGATAGAACCCTACAGGAACATCCGTTCCTGTAGGGTTAATACAGAGCTAAACCTTTTTATGAATGAAAAAAATTCTTGCGGGACTAGCCGCCCTGAGTATGCTTTCGCTGACGTATTGTACGCGGCAGCCGGGCTCGTCGGCTTCGCAGCCAAAGACCGAGGGGCGAAGGATTGAGATTCTGTTCCTGGGCGACAATGGGCACCACCGACCCAT
>NZ_JBMDWJ010000140.1:0-3019 GCF_048595215.1 Siphonobacter sp. | reverse complement strand
AATCGTGAATGCCGAACCCGGTGGTCGGATTCAAGGGTACCGCAAAGTATCTCAACCCACGCTAACAATCTTTTTACCGAAGGAAAATCCGACGGGTACGGGCGTCGTCATCTATCCCGGTGGCGGTTATGTTTCAGAGAGTTATAATGGCGAAGGGATAAAAATTGCCGAAACCTTCGTGAAGCATGGTATAGCCGCCTTCGTTGTGAAGTATCGCCTGCCCAGCGATTCGATCATGGTCGATAAAAGTATTGGGCCCTTGCAGGACGCTCAGCAAGCCATTCGGCTGGTACGCGAACGGGCTAAGGAATGGCAACTGCAATCCGATCGTATAGGCATTATGGGTTTCTCGGCGGGTGGCCACCTGGCTTCTACAGCAGGAACCAAATTTAATACGCCCGTGATTGAGAACCCCAGTCGTGTTAGTCTGCGGCCCGATTTCATGATTCTGATTTATCCCGTTATTTCGATGAGTGAAACGCTGGCTCACAAAGGATCACGTACGAGCTTATTGGGCGAAAAGCCGAGCCAGGAACTCATCGAGCGATTTTCTAACGAACGGCACGTGACGGATCAGACCCCACCAACGTACCTGACGCATACGGGTGACGACAAAGTGGTGGATGTAGACAATAGTATCGTTTTTTACGAAGCCTTACGCCATCATCGCGTCCCCGCTGAGATGCACCTGTATCCGACAGGAAATCACGGTTTTGTCCTCAGATTACCTACGGAAGAGTGGATGCAACCGCTCTTTAGTTGGATGAAAAAAAATGGTTGGGTTCAGTAAACGCTTACTCCATATTTAAACCATCACCGCGATGAAAATCAAAGCAATCATTACCGGAGCTACGGGTATGGTAGGCGAAGGGGTACTGTTCGAATGCCTGAAGCATCCCGACGTTGAGCAGGTGCTGGTGATCAACCGGAAGCCGGGGGGACTTTCCCATCCCAAACTGAAAGAAATCATCCACAAGGATTTCTTTAATCTGGAACCCATCGCCTCCCAGTTGGTCGGTTATAATGCCTGTTATTTCTGTCTGGGCGTATCGTCGGTGGGTATGAGTCAGGAAGAGTACAAGCGAATTACCTACGATCTTACGCTCCACTTCGGCCAGACAGTCGCCCAACACAATGCGGATCTGACCTTCTGTTACGTGACCGGAGCGGGGACGAATGAGCAAGGCCGCATGGCCTGGGCCCGAGTGAAGGGAGCCACCGAAAGTGCCTTAATGCGGTTATTTCCGAAAGCGTATATGTTTCGTCCGGGTTTTATGAAAGCGGTGCCCGGCCAGAAAAATATAAAGAGTTTTTATAAATGGATTGCCTGGATATACCCACTGGGGCGAGCCCTGTTTCCCGGAGGCTTCTGTACGCTGGAAGAAGTAGGGCAGGCCATGATTCACGCCGCTCAAAAAGGTTATCCCAAGGCAGTACTGGAAGTGAAAGACATCGTAACACTGGCACGAATGTAAGTAGGCATGGGAAAAGCTGAAACGTATAAAAACAAACGGCTGGCTAGTAGTTATTATAGGGTGGAGGAAGTATTGCTCTTTGAAAGTTCCGTTATTCACCTAGACTGGTATTTGGTCCCGTAGGTACGGCTGTTCGGTAGCATGTGAGCCCCTCCACGACTAACAACAGCCCGCTTCAGGCCAACGCATTGCGGCTGCCGTAGGTCGTTCCGTTGCTCATATGCGGGATGGGTTTTCTTCTTCAAGTAATATTTGTTAGCTAATCATTATTAATGGTGATTGTCAAAAACAGTCGAATAACTTCATGGACGATATAAATCCAGACCCCGTCCTATCGCGAAAAGCCGCCTAACTCTTCGACAATGCGGTGGGATTGAGCGGCGGGCGTGCCGGTATGGGATGCCCCGCATGCGATGCCCGGCATGGAATGCATACGGACTAAATAACCAGCCGTGCCTGCGGGACGAAGACGGATCTATCTAAAACAGAACTTTCATTCTATAAAACAAATCATCGATTTTAAATTTTCTTCTAAATAGTATACTAATTATATAGAGTAAATATATATTTGATGCGGATTTGTATCTATCCGCTGTACAAGTTCTTTTGGTCTACTTGTACCTATCCCGTCTGATTCCCTATGAAACGCTCTTTATTTGCTCTGTGTCTACTGTCTCTACCAGCCTTCAGCCAACGGGTGTACCACGACGACCATCATCACGATCCCGAAGGTCGAACGATGAATCACGATCACCTAGTTCATATTCAGGAGTACCGAAAAGAGACAGTATACATTCATAACCTGCCCGCTCCAGAAATCATGACGGGTATTGGTACTTCTAACCTGAGCATTCAAACCAGAAATCCGCTGGCCCAACGGTATTTTAGCCAGGGCGTTGCTCTGCTACACAGCTTTTGGGATTTTGAAGCGTACCGGGCCTTTAAAGAAGCTTCCCGTCAGGACTCCACCGCTATTATGCCGTACTGGGGTATTTACAGTGCCATTGGTTCGATGGAAGGGGATGATTTTGCTACCGACCGTATCCGGGCGGTGACCAAACTGAAAGAACTGAAAGACAAGGCAAATCCGCACGAAAAACGCTACGCGGAGGCCGTCCTGGCCCGCGATGTGCCGGGAGCCAGCGGGAAAAAAGAATACGAACGAATCCTGGAGTTACTCGTTCATGAATACCCGGAAGATGTAGACGCAAAACTCTTTTTAGCCCTGAGCAAAATGAGCGGCTACGATTTGAAACTCAATCCGCGGGAGGGCACGATGTACGCCGAATACCTGCTCCGGGATGTCCTTAAATCCCACCCTGATAATGCCGGAGCCCATCATTACTGGATTCACCTCAAAGAAAATTGTTGCCCGGCCGAAGCCCTCGAAAGCTGCGAAGTACTGCCCAAACTAGGACCCGCCTCGAGTCACCTGGTACACATGCCGGGCCACGTGTACTACAAGCTGGGGGAGTATCAGAAAGCCTTCGATACGTTTAAAGCTTCCGTTGCCGTCGATTCCGTTTACATGAAAAAACAGGGTA
>NZ_JBMDWJ010000139.1:0-13207 GCF_048595215.1 Siphonobacter sp. | reverse complement strand
TCGTATCATCGAAAAGCGGTCCTGGAAAGCCCTCAACGATATGTTTATCTGGAGCCGGATGCCCAATGGTAAAACCGATATTAATAATAGAAACGGATTTTCGACGGATATGATCGGGATGAACTGGGACTATCCGGACGGCGACTACGCGACCCGGACGAAGATCTGGAATGACCACGTGAGCTATACCAAAGGGCTGTTGTATTTTGTGGGAAATGACCCTCGGGTACCCGCAAGTGTTCGGCAGGAAATGCAGCAGTGGGGCTATCCCAAAGACGAGTACACGGATAATGAAAACTGGAGCCATCAGCTCTACATTCGGGAAGCTCGCCGGATGGTGGGTGAACTGGTCATGACCCAGCACCACTGCCAGGGGCGGGAAGTGGTATCGGATGGGGTAGGCATGGCCGCTTACACGATGGACTCGCACAATTGCGACCGCTTGATCATCGATGGGTTTGTGAAAAATGAAGGCAACGTGGAGGAAGGCGGCTTCGGCCCTTATCCGGTTTCGTACCGGGCCCTTATTCCTCAGCAAAAAGAAGCAGCCAATTTGCTGGTACCGGTTTGTTTGTCGGCTACACACATTGCCTATGGCTCCATCCGTATGGAACCCGTCTTTATGGTACTCGGGCAATCGGCGGCAGTAGCGGCAGGTATGGCGATTGATGCCAAACAACCCATTCAGGCCGTAGATGTCAAGCAGTTACAGAAACAACTGGCGAGTAATCCCTACGCCGATGGCAGTCAGCCGGATATCCTCGTTACCAGCGACCACGAAACCCAGACGACTCGTAAGGGTTCCTGGATGGTACAGACCTACGGTGGTTTCGGTCCTTCGTTTTTGATGGATACTACGAATCAGGAAAAGTCCGTCCGCTTCAAACCTACGATTCCGAAAGCGGGAACGTATACGATTTACACCTACGTACCGAAAGTAAAGAACCGCTCGTCCGAAGCGAGTATCGAAGTCTTTGACGGAAAGCAGAAAAAGCAACAAATGATCCGTAGTGCGGAGGTACAGGTGGCCGGTCAGACATCCGGGGAATGGGTCTCGCTGGGCAGCTATCCCTTACCCGCCGGAACAACGGCCTACGTAGAAATCAGTGGAAAGGGCAACGTCATTGCCGATGACGTATTACTCGTGCCGGAACGGAAGCGATAAGTATCCGTTTCTTCTAAACCTAAAACTAGTTGAAGTATGCAACTGAAGCGTCGAGCTTTTTTAGTCAGTTTATGCCTGTCGCCCGCCCTTTTAACCCACGCTCAATCGTCGGTACGCCGGGCCGATGTGATTATTTACGGGGGAACGTCGGCGGCTGTCATGGCCGCTGTACAGGTAAAGAAAATGGGCAAAACGGTACTGGTCGTTTCGCCCGACAAGCATTTGGGCGGCTTATCCTCGGGTGGGCTGGGTTTCACCGATACGGGAAATAAAGAAGTGATTGGCGGATTGTCACGGCAGTTTTACCAGCGACTTTACCAGCATTACCAGCAGGATTCCGCCTGGAAATGGCAAAAACGCGAAGCCTACGGCAACAAAGGGCAGGGGACCCCCGCCATTGATGGCAATGCCCGGACCATGTGGATTTTCGAACCCCACGCCGCCGAGCAAATTTTTGAGGATCTGATTCGGGAACATAGTATTACGGTGTATCGCGAAGAGTGGCTCGACCGTTCGGCCAAAGGGCTTACGAAAAAAGGCGGAGCGATCCAGTCCTTCCGTACGCTCAGTGGACAGGTATACGAAGGCAAACGCTTCATCGACGCCACCTACGAAGGCGATCTGATGGCGACGGCGGGTGTGAAGTATCACGTGGGCCGTGAGGCCAACCGCGTCTACGGTGAAACCTGGAATGGCGTGCAGCCCAACGTATTTCAGCACGGCCATTACTTCAAAGCGAAGGTGAGTCCGTACAAAGTACCCGGCGATCCGAAGAGCGGCTTGTTACCAGAAATTGCTGCCGAAGGGCCGGGACAGAAAGGGGAGGGGGATTCCAAAATTCAGGCGTATTGCTTCCGGATGTGCATGAGTAACCACCCTGATAACCGGGTACCTTTTCCCAAACCCGAAGGTTACGATCCCGCCCGGTATGAGTTGCTGGGCCGGGTATTTGACAGCGGCTGGCGGGAGACGTTCCAGAAATTTGATCCCATTCCCAACCGTAAAACGGATACTAACAATCACGGACCGTTCAGCAGTGATTACATCGGTAAAAACTACGATTACCCCGAGGCCACGTACGAGCGGCGGCGGCAGATCATTCAGGACCATCAACAGTATCAGCAGGGCTTGCTGTACTTTATGGCTAACGATCCCCGCGTTCCGGAAGATGTACGCCAGGAGATGAGTCAGTGGGGTCTGGCCAAAGATGAGTTTACCGATAACAACCACTGGCCGCATCAGATTTACGTTCGCGAAGCCCGCCGGATGTTAGGGGAATACGTGATGAAGGAAGCGGATGCACTCGGCGAAACGACCGTACCGAACCCGATTGGTATGGGTTCGTACTCGCTGGATGCTCACAACGCCCAGCGGTACGTCACGCCCGAAGGGTACGTGCAAAACGAAGGTGACATTGGGGTACACCCGAAACAACCCTATTCCATTGCCTACGGCTCGATCTTACCCAAAGAGAAGGAATGTTCGAATTTGTTGGTGCCCGTCTGCGTATCCAGTTCGCACATCGCCTATGGCTCCATTCGGATGGAACCGGTATTCATGATTTTGGGTGAATCGGCGGCGACGGCGGCGGTGCTTTCAATCGATAAGAATATCAGTCCGCAACGATTGCCGTACGGTGAGTTGAAGGAAGTTTTACTCAAGAATGGGCAGCGGTTGACATTGTAAGCGGGTTCAATAGGTGTAACGCATCTATTATCTGGTCGGAGGTGACGCTACGCTAAACCCCAACAATGGCGGAGACATGCTTTGTCTACTTTTTGTTGTTAGAAGTACAAAAGCGAGCGATTAATTTTAGCCATTCCCACAGGAACGTATAAAATGAATCGCTCGCTTTTATCCGGTAACTTTCAACGATTGTATTAAATCATTGGTTATTACGAAGTGATAAGTTAATACAATAGGACTTCCTGGAAAATTTCCGGACGTTTCTGCTTTTAAAAGACTTTCCGTTTCGTTTTCTTCAAAGCTGATGGGTTTCATTGTAGCCCGGTATCGCTCATTTGAATCGGCAATCCACCGTTCTATTTCATTTCTTCCATTATGCGTTTTTCCTTCGTCAAAAACGACGGCAGTTTCGGAAAAACAATGAGCATACGCAACACTATCAAAGCTGTTTTGCGTTTCGACTAAATCGGCTATTACTTTCGGTAAGTTCATTTTCTTTAGTTTGTTAAATAGTAGGTACCGTTCCACCGTCAATGACAAATTCTGTCCCGCTGAGATAGCCTGCTCTGGGTGAAACCAAAAACCAACCAATTCTGCCACTTCTTCAGGTTCTGCCGGTCTTCCGAAGGGTATTCCACCCAAGGCATCCATGACACTTTGTTGAGCTTCTGCTACCGTACTATTGGCATTTCTTGCAAGTTCGCCCAGCCAGGCTACCGATGCGGTCGTATTGATCCAGCCCGGCGAAACCGTCAGCACCCGAATACCTTTAGGGGTAACTTCGTTCGATAAACTTTTACTGTAGTTTCTCAATCCTGCTTTGGAAGCTGCGTAAGGCAACGTGGATTCATAGAGCGGCAGTTTGCCTTGGATCGAAGCGATGTGAATAATAACACCACTTTTTTGATCAATCATTTTTGGCAAAAAACCTCTGTCCAGTCGAACCGGAGCAAGCAAATTGGCTTGTAGGGTTGATTCCCAATCTTGATCACTCAATACGGAAAAACCACCAGCGGGTGTTTCGGAAGAACCCAGGTTATTGACAAGGATATCTACCCTTCCATACGTTGCTAGTACTTCGCTTACCACCTTTTGTGATCCTTCTGCCTTACTTAAATCCGCGGAAATGAAATGCAACTTGTCGTTTTTGTCTTCTGGTGCATTTCTTGCGGTAATAATAACGGTTGCACCCGCTTGTAAAAGCCGTTCTGCAATGGCTCTTCCAGCTCCTTTTGTACCCCCGGTTACCACAGCAATCTTACCTGATAACTCACTGTTGAAATTAGGCTGTTCCATGGTATTTGTCCTTTGCTTAGAATTGATGATAGGACAAAATTGGAGGGTAAATGAAGTTTAGACAAGTACGGAATTACGATTCATATAGGGATAAATTAATCCCCTATTGGACTAACTAAGACGTACATTAATTTTGTAATATGTATGAGAGAAAGACAATACCAAATCTGAATTGCGGACTTGATTTGATCGGAGAAATACTTTACGGCAAATGGAAAATCCGTTTGCTATGGTTTATCAACGAAGGTCATCAACGCCCAAGCGAACTGCAACGCAAAATCCCCGATGCGTCACGCAGGGTTTTGAATATTCAGTTGAAAGAATTAGAAGAGCACGAACTGGTTACGAGAAAAATTTATCCCGTTATACCGCCAAAAGTAGAATACAGTCTTACGGATTTTGGTAAGACGTTAATCCCAGTAATTGCTGCATTAGGACAATGGAGCGATGCACACGAAGAGCGATTGCGAGAGGTGATTTCGAGGCAAGTTATAAGTTCTGATTTGGACGTCTCTCTAATGAATTAATCTGTTGATCAACGGTGTCGTCCCTTTCCGATAAAAAACTGTTCATACCCCGCATTTCATAGGGGGCTAAGTATACTCCGGGGTTGAAACGACCGCGATAAATTTAAGCATACGGAATCTGAACGACGGCAAAAGGTTTTAGTAGAGATTACAGGTTTTAAAATGCAGAACTCCTTCGGACTTACGTACTTTTAACTCCGAAGGAGTTCAATATAGGAATGTTTTCCAACTCCCTTACTCCGACCGACCCTCCAGTACCCCCTCACTTAACTCATAGAGTTGTTGCAAGGCCTGTAAGGTTTCCGGCGAAGGTTCCTCCCATAGGTTTCGTTGAACGGCTTCGAGCAGACGTTCGGTAATGGCCTGCAAGGCCCACGGATTACTTTCCCGCAGAAAATCCTGGAGTTGCGGGTTGAGGGCGTAGGTTTGAGCTACTTTTTCGTACATCCAGTCTTCAAGAACCTGGGCCGTGGCGTCGTACCCGAAGAGGTAATCGACCGTAGCCGTTAGTTCCAGACCGCCCTTGTAGCCGTGGCGTTGCATACTCTCCAGCCATTTCGGATTCACCACCCGTGAACGGAATACCCGCAGGGCTTCTTCCTTCAAATCCCGCACCACGGGTCGGGCGGGGTTTTGCGAATCGCCGAAGTAATGCTTGGGCTGTTGGCCGGTCAGGCTGCGAATGGTTGCGATCATGCCGCCGTGGAATTGTAGGTAGTCATCACTGTCGAAAATGTCGTGTTCACGGTTATCCTGGTTGTGCAGGGCCACTTCCACGCCCGAAAGTCGCTGCTGAAATTCCTGCCGGGCATCTACCCCCGCCGCCTGTTTGCCGTAGGCGTATCCACCCCAGTTCAGATAAGCCTGGGCGAAATCCGCTTCATTCTGCCAGTTTTTTTCGTTAATCAGGGGCAAAATCCCTGCTCCGTAACTGCCCGGTGCCGCTCCGAAAATGCGGTACGCTGCCCGTTCTTCCGCTTCTTCCAGCGGTAAATCCTGCAGTTGACTTACATCTTTCAGATAATGCTTGCGGACAAAATTCTGATCCTCCGGTTCATCCAAGGCGATGACCAGCTGTACGGCTTCATCCAGTAAATCAATCAAATGCGGAAAGGCATCGCGGAAGAATCCACTGATCCGGGTCGTGACGTCGATTCGGGGTCTTCCCAAGTCCGCCAGCGGAATGATTTCAACGCCCGTAATTCGGCGGCTTTCGGTTTGCCAAACGGGCCGTACGCCGAGCAGAGCCAGAATTTCGGCCACGTCGTCGCCGTGGGTTCGCATGGCACTCGTCCCCCAAATGCTGATGCCTACGCTTTCGGGGTAAGTTCCAGATTCCCGCTTATGTCGTTCGAGTACCTCGCGGGCCAGTTGCTGCCCCACTTCCCAGGCTGCCTGCGAGGGTAGAGCCCGGGGATCGACGGCGTAAAAATTACGTCCGGTCGGAAGGATATGAGCCATGCCCCGGGTAGGAGCCCCACTCGGACCGGCGGGAACATACCCACCTGAAAGACCGTGCAGCAGGTTGGAAATTTCCTCGTCCGTTCGGGTCAGGTTCGGTACCAGCTGTTCACACACGTACTGCAAGACGGGTCGCAACCGATCGAGTTGGGCCGGAGGAAGCTGGAAGGTTTCAAAGAGTACTGCATCGAGCCGCGACGGCTGAAACCGATGCTGAAGCAGTATCCGAAACAAGTGATTACTCATTTCATCGATCACTTCCAGAGCATCCGCCGCCGTAATGAGGGGACGGCCCGACCATTCCTGAAAATGAGGGTCAACCTGCGACAGTTTCTGTCCTTTGTGTTCCTGTAAATGTGAAAAATCAAGGTCGAACAGGCCCGCAATCGTTTCGGGTAAGCTGGCGAAATCCTGATTGGGCAGGCGAGTCATCGCTTGTAGTAAATCGACCAGAGCGTCGCCTTCGGGTACTTGCCCGAGCGTATGCAAGCCATTGCGAATCTGAGCCGCACCTAGTTCACAGAGATAGCCGTCAATGTCTTCAATCAAGTGAGCAATATCCTTACCTGCCATTTCAGTCAGGGTTACGGGTACCCCTTCGGGTGTTAGTTCGTCGTCCCAGTCATGTTTGTGATCGCCATGGTCGCGACTCAGCAGGGCCGACAAATCCGTATCCAGATTCGTCCGCTGAATCAACTCCCAGATCTGCCGCTGGAGTAGGGGAAGTTTGGCCGGATCCAGCATTTCCACCTGATAATATTCATCCACCAGTTGCGTGAGCTGAGCCAGTTCGCCGTACTGGTCGGCGGTGGTCATGGGCGGCGTCAGGTGGTCAACAACAACGGCGTGACCCCGGCGTTTGGCCTGCGAACCTTCGCCGGGATCAATGATAATGAAGGGATAAAACAGGGGTAAATCTCCCAGAATCGCATCGGGAAAACAGTTTTCCGACAAGCCCATCCCCTTACCCGGCAGCCATTCCAACGTACCGTGTTTGCCCACGTGCACCAGAGCATCGGCTTTCCAGACATCCCGGAGCCAGCGGTAAACGGCGTAGTAATGGTGCGTTGGAGCTAGGTCCGGCTGGTGATAAATTGCGTCGGGGTCCATGCCATACCCCCGGGGTGGCTGAAGCAGCACGATGGCATTTCCCAGCTCGATACCAGCTAATGAAATCTTTCCTTCGTGTACGTAGGTTTCGCCCGGTGGCGGTCCCCATTGCTTGAGCATTTTCTGCTGGAGCGGTTCAGGTAACTCCGTCAACCACTGCGTGTATTGCGAAGTAGATACGCGTCCCACTGCCTGTGCGAGTTGCTCGGGCGTCAGGTAGGTTTCATCGTACGAACAGCGATCAATGAGCTGGTGAATCAGTTCTGTACCCGTAGCCGGCAAGTTTTCCAGCGAATACCCTTCATCCTGCATGGCCTGTAACATCGCCAGTAGAGAAGCTGGAGCGTCGAGTCCGACGGCATTACCAATCTGGGAAGCTTTGGCGTTCGAATTGGTAAAAATGAAGGCGACTCGTTTCTGAGCGTTTGGCGTATGCCGAAGGCGGGCCAGTCGCTGAGCAATTCCGGTTACCCGTTCGATGCGGTCGGGAACAGGCTCGTACGCCGTGGTATCGCCGTTTTTTTCCTTGAAAGAAATGGGAACGGTAATGATACGCCCGTCGAATTCGGGAATGGCGACGTTCATAGCCGTATCGAGGGGCGTGAGGCCGCGACTCGACAACTCCCAGGGTACACGACTCATTCCACTCGTGATGGCCTGTAAAATCGGTACGTCAAGGTGGCGTAAAGCCCCGGACGAACCCTGCTGATCGGCATCCGTCATCGCGTAGGAAACCGTATTGATCAACGTATCAATGGCCACGCCTGCCGTTCGGTCGAAAAACTGAAAAGCCTGCGGGTGGCCCGTTTCGGGATGAATCGCTTTGAGGGACGAGGTGTACACCGCTAGTGCGTTGATCTGGCGATCTTCCAGTGAACGAATCAAGGCATCCACGAACGCCGTATTCCCGCTGATCCAGTGCGAACGGTAAAAGGTAATCCCGACCGTCGGCTGTTGGGGATCGTAGTGCTTTTGCCAGTCGCTCAGCTCCGCGTTTTCGGGTAAGTCGGGATGGTAAAGGCCATGTTCGGGCAGCGTCTGGGGCAGGTCGGCTCCGTACCCCGTCAGCAATAAGTGATCGGAAAGGTAGTACAGCAGCGACGTAAAATTCCCCGCTCCGCCCGCCTGTACGTAGGACAAGGCATCCTGCTGAATAGCCGGAGATACCGTAGAAACCGCCGCAAATTCCGGGTTTAGCTCACCCGTACCGCTGATGACAATCAGATGTTGCTGATTCTGCTGGGCCCGCTTTACCAGTTCATGAAAACCCGGTACGCTGCTGGGGCGTCCGTGAATTCGTAGAATAATGACCTGAGCTGCTCCAATCTCCCGTTCCAGCAACTGAGCCATGTGGGCTTCGGTCTTGATTGCCAGTAAGCTTAGGCCCAGTACTTTGGGAAAATCGTCGGGTAAACTGATCCGGCTGAGGGTTAGCAAATCCGTATCGGCGTGCGTCAGAAATACGATTCCATCGGTGGGCGAGGGCGTTTCCCCGCGTAGAGTAGCCGCTTCTGAGCCTTTCCAGGTGTAGTACTGAAAGACAAATTCGGCCAGTTCGGCGGGTGGACTCAGGAAGCAGTCGGCGACCAGCATGCGGTCAATGTAATCGAAAATGGCTTTGATGTGCCACTCACTGTTCACCGAATGAAACCATACCGAATGCCCGTCGAAAAGCAGGGTTGCCACGTTTGCCAGCGTGCAGGGCCCCAGACAACCGCCTTTGGTCAGGTGAACCTGATTCCGCATTTTTCGACGGAGCCATTCGTTTTTGTAGACGTCAACCAGTACCGGGGCGTACCCGCGGTCGGTTCGCCCGCAGCAGCAGGCATTATAGCAGTAGGACAAATGTCCCCGCCGCTGGACCAGATTAATGGCTTTTCCGTCGGGTCGCATGACCCGTTGCCGTTTGATTTCAGCCATGTGGATGCGTGGAAAGGGAAGTAGAAAGCGTACGAAGCAGATCCGTCAGCCACGTTGGGCCATCGCCCCAGTATAAGTGTACGTACGAAGCCAGGGTATTTTGTACGCGGTAGATTTTAGTCCCGACTTCCAGACCCCGGGCATTGCGGACCGGAGCCAGGGAGGATAGTTCTTCCGCTTCCTGTAAGGTAGAATAATGAAACTCGTGACCTTTCAGTAAGGTATTTTGAAAGTGAATTTGTCGATAACCCAGGGTCAGCTTCGCGTGTTGCAGACTCGTTGAAAAGGGAAACACCCCGGCCATTGGATAGCTGTGACCTTCCGCGTCGGTTAACTGCTGGCCCAGGTACATCAACCCGCCGCACTCCGCGTAGGCGTATCCACCGTTCTGGCAGTACGCTCGCACGCTTTCCCGAAAGACCGTATTGGCACTCAGGGTCTGAGCGTGCAATTCAGGGTAGCCACCGGGTAGGTACAAGAGATCCGTTTCGGGCAGCTCGGTGTCCCGGAGTGGACTTACGTACTGTACTTCCGCCTGGGCTTCCAGCACCGCTAGGTTTTGGTGATACTGAAATGAAAACGCCTCATCCCGGGCGATAGTCACCTTACAGGCCGTACGATGGCACAAGGCTTGAGCTAGGGGAGCCTCTTCATCAGTTTTAGTAAGGGCCAAAAGTCGATCCAGGTCAATGGTCTGCGGAATCTTCCGGGCGATGGCTTCGATGATTTGCTCGTAGTCGATCTCCGAAGACGTGCGTAAACCCAGGTGCCGCGAAGGAATGGTAAAATCGGCGTGGGTAGGGAAATAGCCCAGACAGGGCAATCCCACATCCTGACAGGCTTCCTCCAGAAAGCGAAAATGAGAGGCCGTCTGTACCCCGTTGAAAAGGACGCCGGCGATTTGTATGCCCGCGTAAAAATGCTTGAATCCGTACAGAAGCGGTGCCGCCGAGTACGCCATCGCCTTGGCCTGTACCACCAGAATAATGGGTATGCCGAGGCATTCGGCCAGTGAGGCCGTACTCGCCTGCATCCGGTCGGCCCCGTCGAACAGACCCATCACGCCTTCAGTAACGGATACATCCGCCCCGGAACCGTAGGTTTGATACAGGGTCTGCAAGTGTTCGGGGGAGGCCATAAACAGATCCAGATTGATACTGGCTCGTCCGGCGGCCGTGCGATGGTGCTGAATATCAATGTAATCCGGCCCGCACTTGAAGGGCTGAACCGTTAATCCCCGGTGTCGCAAAGCCCGCAACAGACCCAGCGTAAGCGTCGTCTTGCCCGAACCACTATGCGGAGCCGCAATGAGAAAATGACTGGCCATGAAAGAATAAGCTGGCCTTCCTGAAAAAGACAAAAAAGAAGAATCGGAGACGGGTACACCCCTCCGGCAAATTTACTTCTGATTTCCGCCTTAGTCCGTGAAAGCGTGTAACCGATACAAAAAGGCAGGTCTCCTGGCTCGTTTCCTTCCCAACGCCTTCCCATACGCGAGGTACAGTGGCTTCTCTAAAGAAAGTTTACAGTAGTCGGTTTTCCGTTTACAGTTGCTTAGTGAAGTATTTTACTCCTGAAAACTGAAAACAGTAAGCTGAAAACTGAAAAAAACATACAGTTGCACGACAGCTCGTGATTTAAACCGCATCGGCGGTCCGCACGATTCCCTATTCATCCGCGGTTAAGCAGAACCTTTTTGGGGACGAAGATACGTTGCTTTGCTTGCCTTTCAGTAGGATAAACCCTGGGATTCGTCTGCAAGGTGAGGGTAGTGACCCCGTAATCGTTAGTTAACTGTCAAAAGGAAAGACTAGCCAATGAAAATTTGACAGTTTTCGCTGACAAATAGGTAAGGAAAACAATTTTGGCACGCCCCTTTAAAAGAGGGGAAGTGATGAAGAAACGTCTTCGTCGCATTCGTTTGATCAACTTTTAAAAAGGAGGTAACTATGTCACTCATGAGAAAAAAGGATGAGCTGTTTCCCAGCTTCCCCAGCTTTTTTGATGATTTCCTAGGTCGCGATCTTTTTAACTGGAATCAGTCGCATTTTTCATCGACGGGTACGACCGTTCCGGCGGTGAATATTCGCGAAACGGCCGATGCGTTTGAAGTCGAAATGGCTTCTCCGGGGATGAGAAAAGAAGATTTTCACATCCAGCTTGACGAGAATACACTGAAGATTTCGTCTCAAAAGCAATCGGTAACGGAAGACAAAAAAGACGAACACTACTCCCGCCGGGAGTTTAGCTACCAGTCCTTTGAGCGGACCTTTGTACTGCCGAAAGATGTGGTCAATGAAGAAGGCATCCAGGCCCGCTACGAAAATGGACTGCTGCATCTGACGATTCCAAAACGGGAAGAGGTAAAACAGAAAGCTCCCCGGTTGATTAGTATTCAGTAATTACTGCGATACTTCACTTTTGAAAGGACTGCTTCTAAAGCAGTCCTTTTGTGTATAAGGGCTATTGAGGGGGTAGGAAGCCTTTTTATTGTGGTTTGACGAGCGTTACAGACGCTCGTCAATACGCTCTACAAGGGACAGTATCCTAGATATAAAAAGGACCTCTCCCCAAGCAAAGAAACCAGTAATCAACTTTCCTACTGGAACGAAGACCAGTCGATCAACAAGGAGTGTATCTTTGAATACAAATCGTATCTAAACCTTTTGTATGAAAGCATTCCTTGTTAGCACGCTTCTAATGGTCCTATTTGGGCTAAAAGCCTCTGCCCAAAGTAACAAACCTTTATACACCTTTCCCATTGGTGTTCAGGCGTATACCTATCGCAATGAATTTGCGAAAGAGGTGGAGAAAACGCTGGACCTGATTGCTTCGTTGGGCATTACGGAAATCGAGGGAAACACCCCGAAAGGCCTGACTCCGGAAGCGTACAAACAGATGCTTCAAAAGCGGAAGCTTACCATACCCGCCACAGGAGCTTCGTACGAGGAGCTGGTGAGTGACCCTCAGAGTGTTATCAAACAGGCAAAAGCCCTGGGATCTCGGTACGTTATGGTCGCCTGGATTCCGCATCAGGGAGCATTTACCATCGATCATGCGAAAAAAGCTGTCGAAGATTTTAATAAGGCGGGGAAAGCACTGAAAGCCGCGGGTTTAACTTTCTGTTACCACAATCACGGCTACGAGTTCAGTCCTTACGAACAGGGAACGTTGTTTGATTACATCGTCAAAAACACTCATCCGGCGGATGTTTCCTTTGAGCTGGATATCCTATGGGCTCAGCACGGCGGGGCCGACCCCGTGGCTTTGCTCAAGAAATACGGCAAACGGTTTCAGTTGATTCACCTGAAAGACCTTAAAAAAGGAATAAAAGGAGACTTCACCGGATCAACCCCGCTGGAAAACGACGTAGCATTAGGAACGGGGCAGATCGACATTCCCGGCGTTATTAAAGAAGCCAAGCGACTAGGTATTCGCCATTATTTCATTGAAGATGAAAGTCCGAGTATCGCTCAGCAGGTGCCTCAAAGCATTGCGTACCTGAAAGGATTAAAAGAATAAAAATGCCTTCCTAGAAAAGCCCCGCTTACAAATCAGCTTTGTAAGCGGGGCTTTTCTGTTTTATACACGCTATAAGGAAAGTACCTGTGATCCTTCCTGAAGGGGATAGGTTTTGCCTTTCCAATGCAACGTTCCGCTCGTCGCCGGAGGGAGGGTGATGCGGGCGGTTAATTTGCCTTGTGCATTCAACGTATACTGGGTTTTGATCGTCCCTGCGGGGTGGGGCATACTGCCCGAAGCTTCTTTCAGGGTACCCAAGGCCGGAGCAATCCGGATTCTCTTGAAACCTGCCGCCTCGGAATCAATGCCGAGTACGATGCGGTAAAACTCAATATTCGGACTCGAACCCCAGGCGTGGCAGTCCGACCGGGACGGCTCGGGCATTTCGGCCCAGGTCGTCAGGCCCAGTCCCATCTGCTCCTGCCAGAGTTGCAGGTGATCCAGCAGAAGATCACCCAGTCCGGCTTTACTCAGGGCCTGATTGACATAGTAGCGAAAGTAAATGGTGGTTTGCGTCAGA
>NZ_JBMDWJ010000138.1:0-16293 GCF_048595215.1 Siphonobacter sp. | reverse complement strand
CCCGCCGGAGAGACGAAATCCATGATTTCCTTGCGGCCCCCGTAAGCACCTACGGGCATACCGCCGCCAATGATTTTACCCAGCGTAGTTAAATCGGGCTGGACGGACGTGATGCCCTGAAAACCGGAAGCGGAAAGACGGAAGCCCGTCATTACTTCATCAAAAATTAACAGAATTCCTTCGTTGTCACACAGTTCCCGTAAGCCTTCCAGAAAACCGGGCTCGGGTAATACCAGACCCATGTTTCCTACCACGGGTTCCAGGATAATGGCGGCAATCTGGCCTTTGTTGGCCTCTATCAGCGTTTCTACCGAATACAGATCATTGAAGGGAGCCGTCAGCGTATCGTTAGCGACGCCTTTAGTGACTCCTGGACTATCGGGGACGCCCATCGTTACGGCTCCACTGCCGGCGGCAATCAGGAAGCTGTCGCCGTGACCGTGGTAACAACCTTCAAACTTGATCATCTTTTCACGACCCGTAAAGCCACGAGCCACGCGAATGGCCGACATCGTAGCCTCGGTACCGGAATTCACCATCCGAACTTTCTCGATGGAGGGTACCATCGAAATGATGAGTTCGGCCATTTCCACTTCCCGACGGGTAGGAGCCCCGAAGGAAAACGAATGCTGAACCGCATCCGAAACGGCTTTCTGGATCATTTCATTGGCATGGCCCAGAATCATCGGTCCCCAGGAGTTGATCAGTTCGATGTACTGATTATTGTCTTCGTCAATCAAATAAGGCCCTTGGGCTGCTTTGATAAATAGGGGATTGCCACCTACGGCCCGAAACGCCCGTACCGGCGAATTGACGCCACCAGGAATGACCTCTTTGGCTCGTTGGAAAAGTTGTTCAGATGTTGTCATGGAAGCAAGTTGAGTTTTGAGTTTTGGGTTTGGAGTTTTGAGTTGCGTTACTAGGCAAAGCCTAAATTGCTGAAGTGCTTAGTGGCTGAAACGTAAGTCTAGTCGACCTAGGCTTCCAAACTCTAAACCCTAAACTTCAAACGCAATTATTTAACCTGAATAAATTGATAGTTACTGAATTTTAGAACGTTGAAATTTTGATTGTCGGTGGATTGCCGATAGTCAAATCCACCCAGCGTGTAGCCATCCTTGTAGGATTGACTTTTCAGTCCTTTGGTAAAATCGTTACCGTACTTACCCAGCATACGACCGAAAAAGAGCATGGTGTCGTACCCGAGGTAGGCGTAATTGGACGGCAGTGTATTGACTTGCGTCATGTACTTCTGCCGGAAATCCAGGACCGCCGGGTCGGTATCACTGCTAAACATGGAATCAAAGAAGTATATATTCGAACCCGAAAACGTGGATGCCGGAGACGTGTTCGTATTGAAGGCTTCGTAAGGTACCAGCAGGGGGACTCCTAAGTTCGTACTCCGATTCCAGGAAATCACGCCGGGGCCTTCGCCGCTACCCGTAAAAGCAGCCAGAATGTGACCCGGCTTCTTGCCTTTTAATTCAACGGCGAGGCTTTCGCTGCGACCGCGTTTCATGCCCAGTACCTGCACGCCATTCGTTTTTGCTACTTGAGCGTAGGTCGCGGCGAGTAGTGAATCCTGACGCGTATTGCCGTAGGCGATGTACGTGGATTTGGGCGTAAAGCGTTGCGAAAACTGGAAGAGCAGACGAGCCTGTGATTCAACGGAGGGTTGTACCAGATAGGTTTGGTTTTCCAGTAAAGAACTATTCGTCGAAATCGGATTGACGATGGGAATGTTCCGTTCGGCAGCCCAGCTCGTCGCCAGTTCGTACGTAACTGGATACAGCGGTCCAATGAGTACATCCGACTGCTGAAACTGAGGATCTCCGAATACTTTCTGCATACTTTCAGCCGTGTTATCCACTTCATAGGCCAGGACATTGACCGTGATCCCTTCGCTTTGCAGTTTTTTGACGGCCACTCGGATGCCTTCGTACAGATCCACTACGAATTGATTGTTTGCTGAGTTCAGCTCATTCATTCGGAACGGGAAAAGGACGGCAATGGTATAAGCACTTTTCTTGCCTTTCGGTGTCGTAACCACAGGCGTACCTGAGGCGGTTGGAGCCGTACGGGGTTTCAGGGAAAAGCGAGTAGTAAGTCGGGCAGCTAAATCCAGATCGGCCTTATTCGTTGAGTTCCGCTGAATCAGAGCGACCAGATTTTCGGCAATAATGGCATCATTCGGGTACTTGGTATGGAGCTGACGCAGCGTGGAAAGGTTCGTACACTGAGCCAGATAATACGCTTCCAGTGACTCAATGTCCTGCTTCATGCGTGCTTCCGGCAGGCGTTTCAGGGCATCCACACCGGCCGTAAACTGATCTTCTTCCAGGAGCACATTGGCGTACAGGTAGCGGGCATCAGCGATTTTCGACCAGTTGGGGTAACGACTCTCCAGCTGGCGTAAGTAGGTACGGCTTTCGGCCAGTCGATCGCTTTTTAAACAGGCCAGAGCCATGAAGTAGTGACTGTAGGGTGCCAGTTCGTTCTGGTAACGGGCCGAGGTGAGTGGAGCAAAGTACTCGCGGGCCAAATCGTATTTTTTATCGCGAAGAGCCCGTTCGCCCTTCTGGTACGCCTGCTGGTAGTCCGCAGGAGCGGTTTGGGCCAGAACATTCAGCGAGAAAAGGATACTGAAAAAGATGAAGGTAAGTCGAATCATGAATACGTCTTTGGACAAAAGTAAATCAGAATGGACGGTCTTACCAACCGCCCCCAATATTTACGCAAAAGAAAGATACCAATCAAAAAGCCCCTTTCCGGTAGGTCAGGGGCTTTTGTCACGTTAGGCAGGCCATCGGGCCAGTTACCAACTATTTTTTCTTTTTGTTGGCCTGAGCTTCGGCTTGTTTTTTCGCTTCTTCCGCCGCTTTCAACTGTTTTTCGAGCATCTCAGAGAATTTCGATTTTTTCTTTTCTCCGCTCGAAATCTTGCGACGGTTTTCCTCCAGAATAGCTTTGATTTTGTCTTCGTCAACGAAGCGTTTAATCAATTGCTGCTGACCGATCGTGATCAGGTTGGAGACCAGATAGTACCAGGCCAGACCCGCCGGGAAGGAGTTCATGATAAAGAAGAACATGAGCGGCATGATGTAACCCAGCGTACGATAATCTACCGGACCCGGCGTGCTTACCGTCGTCTGGTTGTTGTAGTACGCAAACAGAATGCTGGAACCCGTCATCATTACCGTAAACAAGCTGATGTGATTACCCAGAATCGGTAACGAGAAGCCGAACTTAATCAGGTCATCGTACGATGAAAGGTCATTGGTCCACAGGAAGGGCTGTTGACGCAGCTCAATCAGGTTCGGGAAGAGGAAGAAGACCGACATCAGAATAGGAAGCGTCAGTAATTGCGGTACGCAACCCGATAAAGGATTGACTCCCACCTGCTGGTAGAGCTTCATCTGCTCCTGCTGCATTTTCTGGGCATCGTCGTCGCCAATTTTTTCCTTCAAGGCCGCAAGCTCCGGTTGTAAGACCCGCATCTTCGCCATGGAAATGTAACTCTTGTACGTAAGGGGCGTCAGAATCAGTTTGATAATGAAGACCAGTACAAAAATCAGTACGCCGTAGTTGGAAATAAATCCACCGAGCAAATTGAACAGCGGAACGAATACATATCGGTTCACGGGTTTCAGGAAGGCGTAACCCAGGTACACGTTTTCGTTAAAGTCGGGAGCTACCTGCGTGGTGAGCTGGTAATCGTTGGGGCCAAAGTACAGCTTGAACTTGCCTTTACCCGCCGCCAGATCAGCCGCAGGCAATTGTACTTCGGCTTCCAGCGTCTTCAGATTTTCCTCGTTATTGTCGGGGAAGGCCGTTGATTTCAGCTTTACACCCGAGAGGTTAGTACCTTCACCCACCAAGCCGGATACAAAGTACATCTGCTTGAATGAAAGCCATTTGACGGGTTCTTCCAGCGTCTGCTCTTCCGTACCGGAACTATTCTGGCTCAGGTGATCGAAGGATTCATCCGTGGTTAAGTAGTTGATGGTACTTTCATTCCGCAGTTTATTCACATCTTTCTCTGTACGATCGATGGTGTGTGACCAGAACAGGCGGGCGTTTCCACCGAAATTTTTCGCGTTCAGATCATACCCCAGGGTAAAACCTTTGCCGGGAAGCGTATAGCGTTGCTCGATGGTTTGGCCACTGGCTAGTTGGAGGGTAAAGGCTACCGTGCCCGAACCGTTTTCTGCTACTACCTGGCTTTGATCCGTCGTGTTAAAGAATAACTGACTAGCATCTACTTTGCCGGGGCCGTTGGGCAATTCCAGTCCGAGACGGGAACCCTTCTCGTCGAAAAGATACAGCGGCTTTTGATCGTACGTTTTGTAATTTTTGAGCAGTACTTCCTTAATCCGGCCGCCCTGGGTAGAGAACGTGACGCGAACGTCTTTATTCTCAAGGACTACTTCCTGCGAAGTACCTTTGGCAGCGGATGAGAAGCTACCTAGTGCGGCCGTATCCAGCGTCGCAGCCGTAGAAACATTCTTCTTGGGAACACCCATTTGCTGGGGTTTCTGGGGTTGCGGCTTTTCTTCGGGCATCAGAAACTGGTACCCAAGCAACATGCCAACAATCAATAGCAACCCAATGATGGTATTACGATCCATAAGGATGGTGGGGAGACAACAAGGCTCCGGTGTAATTAGAGTTTAAAAAAATGAGCACGCAAAGTTCGGAAACAATCCCGAAAGCCCTGCGTGCTCGTCCTTTTTTTCCAGTAATAGAATGGAATTAATGTTAAACGGTAACCGACAGTGCCGATTGGTGGCAATAAAACCTAGGACCTAACGGCTTCTCTTTTCTAAAAATACACTTTAGTTAGAATAAGATAACAGGTTAATTGTCAGATACTTATTTCGTTTATTTAGAGCGATTTTATACGCCTACCGTTACCGATTCCCGTTTCGCGAGGGAGTAAGTAAGGGCTGCTTTCACGAAATGTACGAACAGCGGAGCCGGACTCAACACCGTACTTTTATACTCGGGGTGGAACTGCACACCGATAAAGAAGGGGTGAACTTCAGGTTTCAGCTCAATGATTTCGACCAGTTTGCTTTCCGGATTGATACCTGAGGTAACTAGACCAGCAGAGTTCAATTGCTTCAGATACGCATTGTTGAATTCGTACCGGTGGCGGTGACGCTCGGAGATTTTCTTCTTGCCGTAAATCTGATGGGCGAGTGAATCTTTTTGCAGATCACAGGGCCAGGCTCCCAGTCGCATGGTACCGCCTTTGGCTTTGATGGCTTTCTGCTCCTGCATCAGGTCAATGACCGGATTAGGGGTGGAAGGTTCCAGCTCGGAAGACGAAGCACCGGCAATACCCGCTACGTTGCGAGCGTACTCGATGACGGCCATCTGCATACCTAAGCAAATACCGAAGAACGGAATCTTATTCTCGCGGGCGAGTTGTACCGCCCGGATTTTTCCTTCCAGACCCCGCTCACCAAAACCCGGAGCTACCAGAATACCATCCAGATTGAGCAATTGCTCAATGACTTCTTCCTGTTCCAGGGTTTCCGAAGAAATCCATTCTACCTTAACCCGGCACTCGTTTTCAGCACCGGCGTGGATGAAGGCTTCCGCAATGGATTTGTAGGCGTCTTTCAGTTCGACGTACTTACCTACGAGACCTACCGTAATCTGGTCCGTTGGGTTTTTGTACTTGCCGAGGAAGTCTTTCCAGGAATCCAGATCGGGTTCCTGATCGTTGTACAGATTGAGTTTGTACAAAGCCCGCTGATCGAGCTTTTCCTTTTTCATCAACAGCGGCACATCGTAGATGGTCTCGGCGTCGATGGACTCGATTACGTCGTTAGGCTGTACGTTGCAGAAGAGAGCGATCTTGCGACGCATATCCTGCGGAATCGGATGCTCGGTACGACAAACCAGAATGTCGGCTTGAATACCGGACTCCGAAAGCGTACGAACCGAGTGTTGCGTCGGTTTGGTTTTCAATTCACCCGCCGAACTCAGGTACGGAACCAGTGTCAGGTGAATGAAGAGCGTATTGTTCTCGCCCAGTTCATACTTCAGCTGACGGGCAGCTTCGATGATGGGTAAGGATTCAATATCACCCACGCAACCGCCAATCTCAGTAATGACAATGTCAAAATTACCCGTCGTACCCAACGCCGTAATGCAGCGTTTGATTTCGTCGGTAATGTGAGGCACCACCTGTACCGTTTTGCCGAGGTACTTGCCCTCGCGTTCGGCCATGATGACGTTGTAGTAGATACGGCCCGTCGTCACGTTGTTATCCTGTGACGTGGGAACGTTCAGAAAGCGTTCGTAGTGACCTAGATCTAGGTCCGTTTCGGCTCCATCATCGGTAACGTAACATTCCCCGTGCTCATACGGATTGAGCGTACCGGGATCGACGTTAATGTAAGGATCGATTTTCTGAATAGTAACGGAAAGACCCCTGGCTTGCAGAAGTTTAGCTAACGAGGAGGCGACAATGCCTTTGCCGAGAGAAGATGCAACCCCGCCCGTAACAAAGATATATTTCGTCGGTTTGGCCGTGGACATGACGACGTGTATGATTTGTGTACGGGATACAAAGATAATAGCAAAAGTTTAGAGTTTCCGGTTTTCGGTTGACAGTTTTTTTACCTGGAGTACTTAAAAAATTGGCCATCAGCCGATTGGGAGCTGAATAAAAAATGAAAATAAAGAAATGGCTTTCCAACGCCAACACTTAGGTCTGGGTCTTGGTGAAAAAAGGGGAATCAATGAAAAAAGCTACTTTTATTCTGTTGATACTGGCTATGGGCTGTCAAAAAAACAAATCCGTTGAGCCGATGCTTATGTCTTGTTTGGCAGAGAATGCTGCTACGGATGTCAAAACGTTTCGACAGCAATTGTTGGGAACGTGGAAACTTGTTTATACGAGTTCGTCCGTTACGAATTATACCGCTCCGGTACCGAACGTGGAAATGATTTTCGCCGATACGAATCACATTGAAGTTCGAAAAGATAAAAGTGTGCTGTACAAAGGAAGTTATCAGCTTATTAAACTAGAGAGCGGCGTTGCCATTGCTGATTCGTTAGGCCTTGCCAGGTACGGAACCAGACCTGACAATTACTTAAGTGGGCGATTATTTCTATGCCCTGAAGCGATGCAGATTGATTTGGCTATAGGATCCTACGTGGACGTACCTAATCGTCTGTTTAAACGTTTGCAATAAAGCTGGAAGATACCAGACAAAAAAAGAAAGACCCCAGCCATAAGCAGTCGGGGTCTTTTTGTTGGTGTATGTGGGTCAAACGGCACTTCTTACCCTGAAATTGTGTTACTGAAAAATAAGCTCATAATTTTCCATGAATGTGCTATGAATCAGCAACCTATTTATGAACTCAGTATTCAGCCCTATCCCGCTTTACCCGATCAGCGGCGGCGGGATGCGTCCCTGGTGTACTTTTCTAACCTGAAAAAAACGGTAGAATTTTTGTTAACTACGCTGAACATTCACGGCTGGGAACCCCAGGTGAGTTACTCAACGATTTACCGTAATTTACAATTACGGGATAAGTTCTGGCAGGATTATGAAGTGAGTGGGGTGAAGTTTTTCCGAGTGGTCATATCCAAGCAAATCCTAAATCCGGTACTGCCCGCCGTGGAGATGGAAGATTACCCGCGTAAACCCCGACGCTAGTGGCAAAACTATGCAAATTCCTTCCGGAAAGCTGTAATGCCGATGTACGCCAGGAAGCCGAACTTTGTATCTGTAATGGAAGTAGTCATGGAAACGCTTGAAACATCCACCGAATCTTTACGTATACCCGTCACGGGCATGAGCTGTGCGGCCTGTGCCCAAAGCGTGGAAACCATACTGACGAAACAGCCCGGCGTAGAAAAAACGACGGTCAATTTCGCCGACGAATCTGCCCGTATTGTTTTTGATCCGCAGCAAACGTCCCTTGAAAGGCTACAAAAGGCCGTACAGGGCATTGGTTATGGGTTGATTATTGATGCAGAAAATGCCCAGGAAAAGCAGGCCGAATACAAAGAAAATCGCCTCAAAACATTACAGTCTAACCTGATCTGGTCGGCCATACTGACGATTCCGGTGGTAGTACTGGGGATGGTATGGATGGACTGGCCGCCCGCCAATTACCTCATGTGGGGACTAAGTACACCGGTACTTTTCTGGTTTGGGCGGAAGTTCTTTGTCAATGCCGTCAAGCAGGCCCGCTTTGGGCAAACTTCCATGGATACGCTGGTAGCGATGAGTACAGGTATTGCCTATGCGTTCAGCGTATTTAATACGGTATATCCGGAATTCTGGCATCAACGGGGATTGCATCCACACGTATATTTTGAAGCAGCGGCGGTCGTAGTGACATTTATTCTGCTGGGCAAATGGCTGGAAGAACGGGCTAAGTCCAATACGTCTTCGGCCATCAAAAAACTAATGGGGCTGCAACCGCAGACGGTCATACGGATTGAAAACGGCGAAGAAGTACAGGTGCTACTCGCTGAAGTAGGCGTGGGCGATCGTCTGCTGGTACGGCCCGGTGATAAGATACCCGTGGATGGGCAGGTCAAATCAGGCCAGTCGTACGTCGATGAGAGTATGATTTCGGGGGAACCCATTCCCGTTGAAAAAACGAAGGGAACCAAGGTATTTGCCGGAACCGTCAATCAGCAGGGGAGTTTTCATTTCATTGCTCAGAAAGTGGGCAGCGATACCTTACTGGCTCAGATCATCCGGCAGGTACAGGAAGCTCAGGGGAGTAAGGCTCCCATTCAGCGGCTGGTTGATAAAATTGCGGGCATTTTCGTTCCAGTAGTTTTGGGAATCGCCGTACTAACGTTTCTGATCTGGTGGTTACTAGGTGGCGAAAACGCTCTGACGTATGCCCTGTTGAATGCCGTCACGGTACTGGTCATTGCCTGTCCCTGTGCTCTGGGACTGGCCACGCCCACGGCGATTATGGTTGGGGTAGGCAAGGGAGCCGAAAACGGTATTCTGATCAAAGATGCCGAAAGTCTGGAGCGAGCCTACCGAATGAATACGCTTATTCTGGATAAAACGGGAACGATTACCGAAGGCAAGCCCAGCGTAACGGATAGCCAATGGAGCGACGAAGCCTGGAAACCCGTCTTACTAGGCCTGGAAAGTCAATCGACGCATCCACTGGCTCAAGCCATAGTACAATTCCTGAAAGCAGAGAAAGTAAAACCAGCCGCGGTATCGGCTTTGGAAAACATACCCGGGAAGGGCATCCGCGGTCAGGTAGAAGGCGTAGTTTTTCGGGCAGGAAGTCCCCGCTGGATGGAAGCCGAAGGCATAGTACTAGATCATTGGCCGATACAGCAGTGGCAGAATCAGGCTCGCACGGTGATTGTATTGGCTCGGGAGCAGAAGGTATTGGCCGTACTGGCGATCAACGACCCCATCAAAGCCCATTCAAAAGAAGCCATTACGCAGTTGCGAAAACAAGGCGTGCAGGTACTCATGCTGACGGGCGATAATGCCCAGACGGCCGCTCAGGTGGCGGCAGAAGTGGGGGTGACCGAATTCCGGGCGGAAGTCTTGCCCGGTGATAAAGCCGAGGTAGTGAAAGCATACCAGAGCCAGGGAAAGGTAGTCGCCATGGTAGGTGACGGCATCAATGACTCGCAGGCTCTGGCTCAGGCCGACGTAAGCATTGCGATGGGTCACGGCTCGGACGTGGCGATGGACGTAGCAAAAATGACGCTGATTTCGGGGGACTTGCTGCAATTACCGAAAGCACTACGAATTTCCCGACTGACGGTACACGCCATTCGACAGAACCTGTTCTGGGCCTTCATTTACAATATCATCGGTATTCCCATTGCCGCCGGGGTATTGTACCCATTGAACGGATTTTTATTGAATCCAATGATCGCCGGAGCAGCCATGGCCCTGAGTTCAGTATCCGTCGTGATGAATAGTCTGCGACTGAAGTACCGGAGGGTGTAACGGTTAATTTTGAATGATAGAATGAGTGAATAAATAAATGATTGAGAGAGTAGGTTAGATGTTTTTAGAGGACTAATGAGTAAGGTGCTTAACTGGAAACAGAAGACTATAAACTGCAAACTAATTCTAGGATTTAACTGAAAACAAAAACACAAACCGTAGCGGCGGACCCGCTGAAAACTAAACACATGGAAACGATTCAATTCAAAACCAATATCAATTGCAGCAATTGCGTAGCCAAAGTTTCTCCGTTTCTTAATCAGGAAGATTCGATTGACAACTGGAAAGTGGACACCAATAATCCGGATAAAATTCTGACGGTAGAAGGAGAGGAGCTGGAAGCCGCAACCGTCATCCAAACTGTCGAAAAAGCTGGATTCAAGGCGGAGTTGCAATAATATGAGGCAGGTTCTTACCTGCCTTCATTGTATAACTATGGGTGAGAGTACGGCAGTTGGAAACTGCCAAAGGGCGGGTACAGGTTTGGAAACCTGCAGTCGCAAACGGTACCAGTCTAGCCCCATATATAATGCGGGGATCAAGAATAACACCCATCAAACAAAAAAGCCGATTCCCTAAAGAATCGGCTTTTTTATTCTATTGCTCTACAGACAACGGTTCATTCACCGCTTCGTGCCAGGGCAAACCATGTTTATTCAACAAATCCATAAACGGATCGGGGTCCATCTGCTCACAGTTCCAGACGCCGGGTTGCATCCAAACGCCGTCGCACATCAGCTTGGCTCCGATCATGGCGGGAACACCCGTCGTGTAGCTTACGCCCTGAGCCTGCGTATCCTTGTAGGCATCCTGGTGCTTGCAGTTGTTCCAAACGAAGTAGGTTTTTTCCTGACCATCTTTACCAATACCCCGAATCTGGCAACCGATGGACGTTTCACCCGTATAGTTTTCGCCCAGCGTACCAGGTTCGGGAAGTAAAGCTTTCAGGAACTCCAGCGGAACAACATCCATACCTTGGAACTTGATAGGCTGAATGCTGGTCATACCTACGTTTTCAAGCACCTGCAAGTGGGTAATGTACTGTTGACCAAACGTCATCCAGAAACGGGCCCGCTTCAGCGTTGGGAAGTTCTTCACCAAGGATTCCAGTTCTTCGTGGTACAGAACATAACTTTCTTTAAGACCAACGTTCGGGTATTCGATGGGCTTATGGACGCTCATGGCGGGGATTTCCACCCATTCGCCACTCTCCCAGTACCGACCCGGCTGCGTAATTTCCCGGATGTTGATTTCGGGGTTAAAGTTGGTAGCAAAGGCTTTTCCGTGATCACCGGCATTGCAGTCCACGATGTCGAGGTACTGCATTTCCGAGAACTGATGCTTATTCGCATACGCTGTAAACACCTGCGTTACGCCCGGATCAAAACCGCAACCCAGCAAGGCCATCAGTCCAGCTTTCTGGAAGCGATCCTGATAGGCCCATTGCCAGGAGTACTCGAACTTCGCTACGTCTTTGGGCTCGTAGTTGGCCGTATCCAGGTAATGCACACCCGTTTCCAGACAGGCATCCATGATGGTCAGATCCTGGTAGGGCAGAGCCACGTTAATGACCATGAAGGGTTTGAAGTCGTTGATCAAAGCAACCAGCTCAGCTACATTGTCAGCGTCTACCTGGGCCGTCTGAATGGGCGTAGGGAGGCCATGCTCACGAGCTTCGGCGGCAATTTTATCACACTTGGACTTGGTACGCGAGGCCAGCAGGATTTCGCTAAAAGAATCCGGATTCATGGCTACTTTCTTAGCAACCACATTGCCTACGCCACCGGCACCAATAATTAAAACTTTCTTGCTCATTTTCAGTAGTGTATGAACGATACGTGATGGAAAAGTTCGGTTTTAGATGATGAAAAAGTGAAAATACAGGCTTTAAAAAGGGTATTCCCACGGCATTTCCGGCTCACTGGCCGCAAAAATAGTAGTTCCGTTGGAAATGGATGGCTTTCAACTCAGGATCGCAAAAAATTATAACACCAAACCACGCCAGCAACGAAAAAATAATGGGCGAGGAAAATGGCCGTCAGGTACGCTGAAAGTTTCAAATCCGGCGATTTCGGGTGGATTTTAAAGAAAGACCACCAGAAAATGACCGCCAGAATACCGCTCACGGTACCTAAAATCAGGATACCCCAGAGATTGGGCTGCAGGATTTCTTCCGACCAAAGCCAGCCGTACGCCAGTGCAAAGGCAAAGCCTACTGCATAGTGAGCAACGGTCCCTACCGCAACGGCCAGTGGTGAATACGACAGTTCACCCGAAGGCTTGGTTTGAAACGTCAGAAGCGTTCCTAAGACATTAATAACTTTCGTTTTGTAACCCGTCAGAAAACTCATCAGGTACATAAACAACGTCATGAGCGACGTGCCAGCAATGCTGGCAACCAGAAGTTCGAAGATATTCATAGGTGGAATGGATCGTTTTTCAGGGAAAAAGAAAGAACTGTTCCACTAAAGCTTAACAGGGGATGCTTTGACCCCATCCGCCCCTGCTCTGAATAATCCGTCGTATATTTGGCCTTTCATCGTACCCGAATTCTATGTCATTTGCCAATCTTGGTCTTTCCGAACCCCTGCTGAAAGCGATCGCTGAACAGCAGTATACCCAAGCATATCCCATTCAAAAAGAAGCGATTCCGGCGATTCTGGCGGGAAAAGACCTCTTTGGGATTGCGAAAACCGGTTCGGGAAAAACGGCCAGTTTTGCTTTGCCCATTCTGGAACTCTTTCAGCAGAAGCCTTCGACTCGCAACCGTTCGCCCAAGGCCCTGGTACTGGTGCCCACCCGTGAGCTGGCGATGCAGATTGCCGAAGTTTTTCAGACGTTTAGTACCCGCCTTCCCCGAAAAATAAGAACGCTGGCTGTATACGGAGGGGTGTCGATCAATCCCCAGATGAAGGCGATGTTGGGTACGGAGATTCTGGTAGCCACGCCGGGTCGTCTGCTGGATTTGATGCAGAACAAAGCCGTATCGCTGGCTGAAGTAGAAATGCTGGTACTCGATGAAGCGGATAAAATGCTGAATCTGGGTTTTGCGGAGGAAATGAAGCAAATCTTTGCTCGCTTACCCCGTAAACGGCAGAGCCTACTATTTTCGGCTACGCTGGGCGATGCGATTGAAGGGATTAACCAGCAATTGCTGAATAATCCGGTAAAAATTGAGATTGTCGAAGAAGAACAAAACCTGGATCTGATTCAGCAGGTGGCGTATCGGGTTTCTGAGGAACGCAAAGGTCCTTTCCTGCGGTATTTGATCAAGAGTCAGGACATGAATCAGGTACTGGTCTTCGTATCCTCTACGCGTACGGCGGACAATCTGGTCGTGAAACTGAATAAAAACGGCATTCAGGCGTACGCCATGCACAGTCAGAAAAGTCAGGGAGCCCGGGTGCAGGCCCTAAACCGATTCAAATCCGGAGAAATCCGGGTACTGGTGGCAACGGATCTGATTGGCCGGGGAATCGACATTCAGTTTCTTCCCTACGTAATTAATTACGAATTACCCCGTTCGCCCAAGGATTACGTACACCGGATCGGCCGTACTGGTCGAGCAGAAGCCTCCGGCGAAGCGATTTCACTCATCACCCCTGAGGACGAACATCACTTCAAAATTATTCAGAAGAAGATGGGAAAACGCGTTGAACTACGCGAAAGTGATGAAGTGAATTTACACGGGTATTGATTCGCTACTTTACACGTATTCTGGTAGTCGGCCCGGATTTATTCCACCCGAATGGAATCGGTTTGTACGGGAAAGGGGGGCTTGTTGGTATGAATAATATAAGTTCCTTTTTGTAGTGGTACAAACGTGAAGAGGGTATCGGTTACGACCACTGCCTGTGAACATACTTCGTTACGGTTGACATACCCTGCGTTAGCCTGTAAACGATAGGTAAACTCACTTTCTTTTTCCAGTAACAGGTTCATGTCCTGATAACAAGGGCTAGGTTCTTCGACCCGAACTTTTATAGAAATCGGTTTGGAAACCTGACCCGTTTTAGGGATTTGGATTACTGCGGCAAAAACGGGTTCGATCCGAAGGGTAAACGAATCAATAGAACGCTCACAGGCCGTCAGACTCAGGGTGGTGAGGAGTACCAGCCAATACTTTTTCATCAACGATATAATTCAAAACTTGGTAGATTGAAGGATTAAGAGGCTTGCTTACGGGCAGGACTGATTATAGAAAACCACGCGTTCACCCAATTCTTTCCAATCCCGACGCGTCGCCTTCGGAAAACGCTCCAGGAACGCAGGACAATCGGACATCGCTTTTTCGTGAATCTGCTCAATGTCAGTTGGACGAGCCAAGAAAAACTCAAGGTTGTTTTTCATCAGAATATAGCTGAGGTCCTGTTCCCGGCTAATGGTGAAATTGCCGAAGGTAAATCCCGGCGAATTTTTCCAACCCGAAGGATCGAAATACAGAGCCAAAGGACCGTCCGCTGGCGTCAATCGTTCCAGTAATACTGATTTATCAGTTCTCGGATTCGTAACGCGTTCAAACAGTACATACTCGCGTTCGCGGGGAATGCTGCCCGTTTGGTAGGCGAAATCAGGAATTTGCTGGGCAATCACTCGTAATTCATGGCCCTTGAATTTCTGCTTTTCGTGATCCGGGATTTGTACGATTACGCTGGTGGGCGAATCATTGGCAAGTGAAACAATGTGAACTTCACCCACCAGGGTATCTCCCCGGGTAGTGATAACGAAACCTTCTACTGGTTGTGTAATGGCCCCAAGAGGCTGATACTGAGCCCGAGCGATGGTACTGACCAGCAGGGCTAACGTGACAAGAAAATAGTTCATGGCTTTTACGTACCCAAAGGTAGTAGGGCTGATGAATAGCTTACAGACGAACCTGACTGAACTGATAAAACTATCGTCTGAACTGTACTAACCAAAGGAATAAATGGGGACTAGTTAAGAAAAAGCCCGGTACGAACCAGGCTGATTATAAAATAGATAGGGCCTAGTGGCTCTGTATTCGCGTACTGAGGACCACGCTTTAGTTTTTAACGCGAACATACTTCTCCACGATAACGTGGTTAATACCCATTTCCTTCACTTCTTCCTTGCCCGTCTGAATAAGCGTATCCTGTTTAATTTCTACGGTAAAATCAAAACTTTTTCCCTCGTACGGTCGGTAACTACAGTATTCTACCCGTTCGGTATATCGGTCTCCTTCGTGCGTATAGGTACCACCTCCGGCTACGAACGAGGCTGTCGTAGAATCTTTCCCGCCGTTTGTATCGTGATTCAGGAAGGAAAAATGAGTCGCATTCAGAATTTTGATCATTTTCTTACCGGACCAGTCATCCGTAGTGGTTCGACCATTTTCGATTTTGGCGGAAGATACCAGTTGCCAGGTTCCCTGAAGGTCAGAATAGGATTGACAGGCGGTCAGGCTTAGTAGAACAAAGCCAGCAAGGAGAAATTTCATCGGTTTAGATAGGTTTGAGAACGGAGGCGAAGTAACGAAAAAATTAGCTCACACCGATTTGTAATCGGGGTGGAATGGTTTCGCGTCTGAGAGGCTTAACCAAAAATACCCCGATCATTCTATGGCGGTTAGAAATCGGTGTGAGCAGAGTCGTTTAGGGCGATATAAATAGCGACAGCTTCGTCCTCTGGATTATTGGTCATGTATACTTCAAAGTCAGTGGTGTAGTTTCGGTTGAGGTCCATGTTCCAGATTCTTAGCCACTGCTGATAGACAATGCCTTCGCTGAGTTTTCCCGCTGTCTTAAATACGCCGTAGGTGCCGCCTGCTACCGTCTTCCCCACAAATCCTTCCGGAACATGGTCCAGCGAACGAACTTTACAGCCGAGTAGAGCAGTATAGGGCCTGGTATGGTCCAACTCGTAATTCGTGTAGAGACAGTGTAGGGTGGATTCTAGTTTGTCAGGAATCTGATTGATGAGACTTTCCGATAGAAATTGCTTCCATAAAGTGCCCAAATCCAGGGCTGCCTGACCGTTTTCATTCGTCGTGCGAACGGCGAGGCCCACAAAATAGAAAGGTTCGATGGTGACGATGTCCATAAGCGATAAGATAGTTGAATGACATCGCAAAGGAGCGAGGCAGCAATGACAACTGTATGTCAGTAGGGAAATGGAAGTTTGCAAAAGTCGCTTATCCCGATTTGTAACCGTCATGGAATGATCGGGATGGAGGGGTTTCGCGTCAGAGACGCTTGACCAAATACGCCCCGATTGTAAATCGGGGCGAGCAGCAGGTAGCGTGGCTTCGCGTCGCAGATTCTATTTACTGACTAGACTTATTGTTGAAAAAGTCTTTTTG
>NZ_JBMDWJ010000137.1:0-13216 GCF_048595215.1 Siphonobacter sp. | reverse complement strand
ATTACCAGTTAGGCCGTCGGAACCTGAGTCCTGAGCAAGCTTCGTACCTGCGGGGTTTACGCTATTTACAGCAGAAGAACGCAAGGGGTGGGAACCAGTTTGCCGAAAATGAAAACGTATCCGCAGCACTGGGTAAGGAATATGGCGTAAGTAGCCGGACCATTAAACGCGACGGTGACTTTGCAGCCGGACTGGAAAAGTTAACGCCCGATTTGAAAAACGCGGTTCTGACCGGGAAGCAGAAATTAACGAAAGCTTCGATCAATGCGGTTGCTAAAGCAGCAACGACTCACTTACTCGGTACTCCCGAAGAAGTAATGGAAGTTGCGGCTCGCCCCAGTCTCCAGCATGACGAACGACAACAGCTTCAGCAGATCATCCGAACTCTGGCAGCGGGCCCGTTGACCAAGGAAACTTGTCAGCAGCTACTCGATCAATTGCATTACTATCAGCAACTGCTCAACCAAAGTGACAGCGTGTCACTTTGATCGGAACTAGTCTCATCGGATGAATTATTCAAAAGCAAAGTGACAGCGTGTCACTTTGCTTTTTTTGTTACACTTTGTTCCGCACGAACTAGAGTAAGCTTTTCCATCTGAATAATCTCTACATGTATCATTGAAGACCGTAAGCAGGGCAGGAGGGTGATTGCTATTTAATCATTGCTCTGATTATGCTTTCTAACCAAAGGGACAGCGTGTCCCTTTGGTTAGTAGGGCAGACATAAACTATCACAATTTGTGACACTTTTCGTGAAAAGATCAGGGCCTATACTTTTCGCAACTATCACAAAACTTTAACGTAATCATTTGAAAATCAATAGTATTCATTCACAAATTGTGATAGTTTTATTTGCAGTTAGCGTAATTCGACCACTATACTGAATAGCTCCTGTATTCAATGAATGTCCTAATTCTCAGCTAGTCAGGAACCTTTCGTTGATAAGACCAAAGTGACAGCGTGTCACTTTGGTCTTATGAGCCACATCCATTAAAAACTATCACAATTTGCGACACTTTCATATTTATCATCATCTAGCCAATTAAACGGGTTATAGACTATATAAACCTTTTAATTGTCTGTATATCAGTTATTTATATAAACAATTTGTGATAGTTAGGTATACCTTATGTATAGCTGTGTTGAAAGAAATATTGACCCTTTTCTATCAGTTTGTTCCTATGAATCAAGGCTTTATAAAAACAATTTGTGATAGTTGAATACAACTACAAATCCATTTAAAATTCATGGTAAGAAAAGAAAGCAAATGCAGTAACTAACTGTTTATCAGCACTGTATCCAAACAATCTGTGATAGTTTCTGAGATTGCAAAACGTTCTGCCCATCTAGGAGTTTGATCGAAATGGAGGATTCATAGAGATCCATTTACTACTCACAAATTGTGATAGTTTTTCAAAATGACTTTTCACTAGTAGCCTCCGTGAATGTTTTTAACTTCATAATGAATACATTAACAGCACTTGTACCTCTTTCCATCGCATGAAATCCGATTGAATCCCGGCAAACTATCACAAAATGCACGTGCCCGCACGCCGGAACTTTTATCTAATCACTTTAATCTCCTTTGTTTTTAGATCTTCTCTTAAGCCCATCAGCTTTACTCACAGCTTTTTCTTTTCATCAAAAAAATTAGAAAAATCATCATCAATTCCTTGTTTGATGTTTTTATATTATATTTTAATAGTATTTCCGGCAAAAAAACCGCTTGTAACTAGTTGATATTCAATAAATTACTTGTGGATAACTTGAGAAACTATCACAGATTCCACGTGCAACTATCACAGATTCCACACCAAACTATCACAAAATGCACGTAAAACTATCACAGAAATCACGTTTGTTTCGTACCTTGGAAGCGTGGAAATTGTGATAGT
Source organism: Siphonobacter sp. (assembly GCF_048595215.1). Taxonomy (NCBI): domain Bacteria; kingdom Pseudomonadati; phylum Bacteroidota; class Cytophagia; order Cytophagales; family Cytophagaceae; genus Siphonobacter; species Siphonobacter sp. The sequence goes on along the minus strand of NZ_JBMDWJ010000137.1, from coordinate 11,321 downwards.
TGGTTGATATGTTCACAAAATCGTCCAGAAAGCTGCCTTTAAATCGAATGCCTAGTGGAGAAAAAGCTTAATCCTCGTAAGAATACCCGTAAAAAGAAGCGGAATAATACTGTGGTTCTGATCCGGAAGTCAAACGCTCTGGTAGAAGCCCATTACAAATTCACCATTTGGGAAACGCGGGTATTTGCCAAGATGATTTCCATGATTGACTGGGAAGACCGTGACTTCAAAGAGTATAAGATTTTTTTCCGGGATGTCATTCAGGATTTCGGCTTACGCAAGGATGGTCGTACCTACGAAGATCTCAAAGAAGGGGCTCGCGGCCTGATGAGTAAAATCATCAAGCTAAAAGTAAAAACCGATGGGGTCTACGAAACACTGGAAACGCCCATTATTGGTGGTATTAAAACGCCGGATGATGTCCAGCGTAAAATCATTCAGTCGAAACGTCTGGACGACGATCGGGTGTACCTGAAGGTTTCCTTTCATCCCGATCTCAAGCCCTTTCTGATTGAACTCAAGGAGCGGTATCTGGTATACGAGATGGCGAATATTCTCGACCTGTCGAGTCCCTATACCGTACGGATTTACGAATTGCTCAAGCAGTACGAAAAACTCGGGGAGCGGACGATTGAATTACAGGAACTCAAAGCCATGCTGGGCATGGAAGAGGAGTATAAGCTTTACGGGCACTTTCGCGACCGCGTACTGGAAAAAGCCAAAGAGGATTTGCAGAAGTATACCGACATCCGGTTTGATTACGAAGGTGTACAGGCGAAGAACTATCCCTACGAACTCCCCTTCAAGTTGAAGTCGAATGCGGTAGTGGCCATTCGCTTTTACAACATTACCAAAAACGATACGAGTCAGGGAGCCGTACCTCCGGTGTTAAAATTAAAACGAACTCCTGAACCGGAGCCTATGCTGGAAGAGGAGGGTTCGGCCGTGGAAGTATCACACTTTGATGAAATTTTCCCACTGGTTAGTGCCTACGTTTCCGAGCAAACCGTCTGGCAGTGGCTGGAGAAGGCTCCCATTGAGCACATCCGAACCAGTATTCAAACGACCTTAAAACAGACCCGCAAGAAAAACTCACCCATTCAGAATATTGGTGGGTATCTCAATACGCTGATTTTGTCGCCTTCCCTGTTTGCGACGGGTCAACCCGCGGCCTCTGCACCGAAACCGCAAGCTCCGAAAGAAGAAAAGAACTGGCAGGGAGAATACGACCAGTGGAAAAATCGCTGGTACGAACGTCAGTACGAAGTCATTCAGGCATTCCTGGCGATACGTCCCAGCTTACGGATGGAACTCTTCGAACAGGCCAAGAAAACCGTACCCTTTTCATTTGATCCCAAGCTGAGTGACGAGCAGAATTACAAGGAAAAAATGCTTTTTGCTACGGCCGTCTGGGAACTAGCCCGCCAGTACTGTCAGGAAGAACTTCACGTTATCGAAAAGCAGTATCTGCCGCAGTTGCAGGAACTCGAACGCCGCATGGGGCGTGCTTAGGTGTTCATAGGGGAGAAAGCAATCCGGAGTTTTGGGTAAACAGGTCAATTTCCGTACCTTACCCAACGCATGATGGCCTGCCTGTTCGCAAGCCGTTACGCAGTCCGCATCACGCATTCCTCTATTCCCGTATGACGCATTCCCGCAGAAAATTTCTTAAGCAAACGGCCGCTGCCGTAGCGGCCTTCAGTATAGTGCCCCGGCACGTACTCGGCAAGGGGTATCTGGCCCCCAGTGATCAGTTGACCAAAGGTATCATTGGTCTGGGAGGGATGGGCCGTGGGCACATTCCTTACGCGGGTACCCGCGTGGTCGCTTTGTGCGACGTGGATCAAACCCATTTACAGAAAGGTCTGGAACTGGCCGGTGGCTCCGGCATCAAAACGTTTAAGGACTACCGCGAACTGCTTCTGCTACCCGAAGTCGATATTGTACACATTGCCACACCGCCGCACTGGCACGGACTCATGGCGGTAGACGCCGCCCGGGCCGGTAAAGACATCTGGTGTGAAAAACCCATGACGCGAACCATCGGCGAGGGAAAACGCGTGAAAGAAGCCGTTGCTCAATACGGACGCATGTTCCGGCTGAATACCTGGTTTCGGTTTCAGGATACCTTTTACGGCATGAAAACGACCGTACGACCCATTAAGAAGCTTGTGGAAAGCGGATTGCTGGGCTGGCCTCTAACGGTTACCGTAAGCAAGCATACGGGCTTTGACTGGAAGTTTTACTGGGTAGGTAAGACCCATCTGGAAGAAGCCGCTGTACCTGCCGAACTGGATTACGAAAGCTGGTTAGGGCCGGCTCCCTACAAGCCCTACAACGCCCACCGCATCCATGGAACGTTCCGGGGGTACTGGGATTACGACGGTGGCGGACTGGGCGACATGGGTCAGCATTACCTTGATCCAATCCAGTACTTCCTGGGCAAAGACAACGAAAGCCCGATTAGCGTAGAAATTGACGCTCCCCAGCAGCATCCGGATGCGGTGGGTATCTGGCGACGCATTACCTACACGTACGCCGATGGTTGTAAAATCGTACTCGACGGCGAAGGTCGTGAGGAAGGCGTGCCCTACATCCAGGGGCCAAAAGGAAAACTGTATCCCGAATTCCGCTCGGATATTCCTGATTTAGCCCGCAAACTGGCGTCCTTTCCAGAGCCGAAACCTCAGGTGACTAACTTTCTGGAATCCGTACGGGAGCGGAAACCCTTTGCCCTGAATGAGCAGAATGGGTACCGTTCCTGTACGCTGGTCAACATGGGAATCATCGCTCTGCGGCTGGGCCGTTCGCTTCGCTTCGATCCAAAAAATCAAGTCTTCATTGATGATGAAGGAGCCAATCGCCTCATCGATCAACCCATGCGAGCTCCCTGGGTCATGTAATTTCTTTTCAATTGCCTTATTCCTCAATTTCTATGAGATTAAACATACTACTTTTGGGACTTCTCTTCCAGCAGGCCGCATGGGCACAGTCTGACCGCGTCGCTGGGGTATTAGCTCAATTACCGGCTACTAACCAGGCCCAGCTACAGGCGGCGATGGGTGAAGTGGGCAAACTTAACGAAGAAGGACTTCTAGCTCTGGCGGCGGGCCTGAATACACCGGGCGATCATACCCAGACGGAGTACGCCCTGGGAGGGTATACAGCCTACGCCAGCAATCGTTCTGCCGACCGCATGAAAAGTTCAATGGCGTATCAGAAGGCCCTGAAACAGGCCACTACACCCGAAGCCAAAGCCTTTCTGATCGCCCAATTGCAGATGGTGGGAAAAGAAGAAGCGGTGGCTACGCTGGCCTCTTTCCTGGCAGATAATCGGCTGGCTGATCCAGCCGCCCGGGCTCTGGTGAAAATCAATACGCCTTCCGCCCGGCAAGCACTGCTCAAAGCGTTGAAAACGGCTCAGGAACCCGCTCAGCTATACCTGATCGAAGCCATTGGTAAAACCCGTACGGGGGAGGCCGTACCGGTGCTGACCCAACTCGCTCAAAACGGTTCTGATAATGCGAAGAAATTAGCTTTCTACGCTCTCGCCAATATCGGTAATCCGGGTTCCGGAGCTTTACTGGCCCGGGCGGCGGCAGACCGGCAGTATACCTTCGAAGCTTCCAATGCTACGGCTTCGTATCTGCTCTGGATAAAGCGGGTAGGGGAGGCGGGGCATACCGCTACGGCCGAAAAGGCGGCTCGGGCCCTGATTGAGGCGGCCAATCTGCCCTCCCAACAAACTACCCAACTAGCGGCTGAGCAACTCATTATCCCGCTTACGAAGGATCTGACGGCCAATCTCCAGCGACTGAGCCATGCCTCGTATACGGAACCCCAGCGACTCGTGTTGCTACAAAAGAGCATGGCCGTAGCCCGTACACCGCAACAGAGACAGGAAATTCTAAGAAAAGTAGGAAACCTTCATCAATACGCGGCTCTGTCCTACGCCGCGAGTTTTTTAAATCATCCCGTACTGCGAAAACCAGCCGCTGAAGCCGTTGCTCAAATTGCTTTGGCCGAGTCGCGTTTTAATAATTTGGAAGTTCGCGAGTGGTTACAGAAGAGTTTGCCGTATCTCAGTCAGCCCGCTGCTCTGGAAAAGCATCTGGCAGGCTTACCCCAGTTGTTTACCCTAACCGAAGCAGAAAAGCAGGAAGGTTTCAAGGTGCTTTTCGATGGCTCCGATCTGGAGCAATGGACGGGTAACAAAGAAGACTACGTAGTAAAAGACCAGAATCTGGTGATTGAGCCTACTGGAAAAGGTCAAGGTAATCTGTATACCAAAGACGAGTACGCCGACTTTGTATTCCGGTTCGATTTCCAGCTTACGCCGGGAGCCAATAACGGACTTGGGATTCGGGCTCCGCTCGAAGGCGATGCCGCGTATACCGGCATGGAGTTGCAGATTCTGGATAATACGGCCGAGCAGTACAAGAACCTGCAACCCTATCAGTATCATGGATCCGTCTATGGCATTATACCGGCCAAGCGGGAGGGCATGAAACCCCCTGGGGAATGGAATACGGAGGAAGTAACGGTACGGGGTACACGTATAAAAGTGATACTGAATGGCGTAACGATTCTGGACGGTGACGTAGCCGAAGCAAGCCAAAACGGTACCCCCGACCACAAAGAACATCCCGGTTTGAAACGGTCCTCAGGGCACATTGGTTTTCTGGGGCACGGTTCGGTGGTTCGCTTCCGAAATATTCGTGTGAAAGCCCTGTAAAAAGTCATTACTACCGGAATCACCCACAGGGTTCTCATTCCGGTAGTAATGACCTAATTATTTTGAAAAGATACACTGAGCCATACTTTGTACGTATAACGTGTCATCTTCATTGATCTCTTTACTAGCTTCATGATTGATGATTATCTGCTCAATTAGCTTATTTTCAAGTAGTTCACGCTCCTCAGGGGTTAGATACACCACGGCCGAATGTTTATAGCCTCTTCCGTGCGATAACTCACTTTGGGACGTCACCCGTTTAAACACGTGTCGGGATTGGTCCTTGAAAAGGACTTCAGCATGATTCCGCTCTTCGCCGGAAGTTTGATTGTAGAACGTCAGATTAAGCAGATAGGAGGCGGGTTGTTTGGGCTTCTTTTCCTTTCGGATTTCAATCCATTTCCATCTCCCTAAGGCGTCTTTTTGCTGCGGGTTGATACTGGAAATTTTTTCTTCAAGTGTGTAGCCATTTTTAACGGAAAAAGCAGACGCACAAGGATAGGTTTGGGCCAGACTGGGAATAGATGGCGATAGAAAAAGCACGTACAAAAGTAGTTTCACGGTAGGGCGGTGATAGTAATTAGAAACGTGAAAATATAATTTTTAGAATGAAATCGGACTTAATAATCGGAATTATAGCCTATTCTAACGCTAAATGATAAGTATTACTTAACGCTCAGTGCTAGTAATACTCAATGTTTTCAAAGGGATAATTTTAAAATACAAGTGATTGTAGCAAATTGAAACTATAGAGATCTTGAGCCATTCGTTAAAGCCAGAAGACCTTACTTTTAGCGATGTAAATGTGACATAAAATATATATTCTGTAACAGAATCAAGAATATAATTTATTAGTCTATAAATTCTGTAGATTATGTTTGCTAAATACGGAAGCCTCTCTAGTTTTGTCGAGCTATTCCGTTAGCGAGGATCTCCGCCCCGCCCTCCATCGGTCGCCAAGCATCTCCAACCTTCAAAGGAGTAAAGCCATTGTGAATCTTTGTTTTTAATTTATATAGTTAATCTATATAATAAGTAGAAAATAATTCAGTACTCAACCATCACAGTTATTGAATGAAAAATTACGTACACATGCACGGCAATTATTGGAAGGCCTGGATGCTGCCTCTGCTCCTAAGCGTACCGTCGGGGCAAGCCGCCATTCCTGCTAAGGAGGTTCGATCCTATTGGCGTGCGACGGAAGGACCCATCAAAGGACAGGTACTCGATGAGACGGGCAAGGGCATTCCGGGGGTGAATATTCAGATCAAGGGTACTATCCAAGGCATATCGACCAATGCGAATGGTGAGTTTGAAATCAGTCAGGCACCCGATCGGGCTCGATTGGTGGTTTCCTTCATCGGTTACAAAACGCAGGAGGTAAGCGTAGGCAATCAAACCCAGCTAACCATCCAGTTAGTACCCGATCAGAACCAACTGAGTGAAGTAGTTGTAGTGGGATACGGTACGCAGGAACGCAAAAACCTGATCGGTTCCATCACCAAAATCGACCCTTCCGATACCAAGAATATTCCCACGGGTAGTTTCGACGCTCAGCTTCAGGGTAAAATTCCCGGTGTACAGATTTCCAGTAATACCGGCGTACCGGGCGAAGCCGTAAACATTCGCGTTCGCGGAGCGACGTCCATCAATGCCGATAATGATCCGCTGTACGTCGTAGACGGCGTTTTCATCAATAACAACAGTTTGCAGTCGGTGAGTACGGGCGGCAAGGCGACTTCGCCCATTGCTGACATCAATCCTTCCGACATCGAGAGTATCGAAATTCTGAAGGATGCCGAAGCGACGGCTCTGTACGGATCGCGGGGAGCCAATGGCGTTATTCTCATCACCACCAAACGCGGCAACTTCGAACAGAAACCCAAGGTAAGCCTCAATGCATCCACGGGCTGGTCGAAAGCCGCTCGGCTCTGGGATTTGACGACGGGCCCCGAACACGCCCAACTGGTTAACGAATGGTGGATCAATACGGGCAAGGATACCCCTTCGTTGAATCGTACGGAAGCTAACCGACCCTTCCGCCCCGTATCCGAAGGGGGTAGGGGACTACCGGAAGAACAGCAAACCTACGACCGCCTCGGCGAATTGTTCCGTACCGCCCACTTGCAGAACTACGACTTGTCATTAGCCGGGGGAACCACCAACACTAAGTATTACATCGGCGGTAGCTATACGCAGCAGGAAGCCATCATCAAGCCCATCAACTTCGAACGGGCCAGCTTCAAAATCAATCTCGATCAAAAAGTCAACGACAAGGTACAGGTAGGGGTGAGTAATATCCTCAGTCGTACCTTCCGCAATCAGGCCCGGGCCGGGGACGGTCCACAGGGCGGTTTGTTACAGGCCGCTTTGCACACGCCTACGTATCTTTCGCCCTACGAAAACGGTGTACTGGTCGGCCGGGCGGGTTTTGATAACCTGACGTTACTGCTCAATAATTACGACGTTCACTCCATCAGCCTGCGTTACATCGGGAACGTATATGGGGAAGCGGAAATCGTACCCGGACTGAAATTCCGTACTAGCTTCGGGCTGGATTACAACGGCTACGACGAATCCGAATACTGGAATAATCTACTCATTGCGGGCAGTCCGTCGGGACTAGCGACTTCCAGTCAAACGCAGTTTTCCAGCGTTCTTAACGAACAGACGCTGGCGTACCGCAAGACGCTGGGTACTAAACACACCTTCGGATTGCTGGTGGGAAATACGCTGCAAAGTGACGTACTGAAGCGTACCTACGCCGAAGGCCGCGGCTTCGCCAATAACAACTTTACGCAGATTTCGTCGGCCTCGACAACGGCCGCTTCCCAGAACTGGAGTAAGAGTACGCTGGCTTCGTTCTTTGCCAAAGCCGATTACAACTTTGCGGGGCGGTACCTGATTAATGCCAGTATCCGGGCCGACGGTTCGTCCCGCTTTGGGAATGAACGCAAGTGGGGCTACTTCCCGGCGGTGGGGGCGGCCTGGCGAATCAAGCAGGAAGAATTCCTGAAAGACGTAACGGTACTGAGTGATTTGAAACTGCGGGCCAGTTACGGCATTACGGGAAACCAGAATGGCATCGGCAATTTCGCCGCTCAGGGCCTGTGGACGGGAGGGGCTTCCTATCAGGGTAATCCCGGCATTGCTCCCCAGCAACTGGGCAACCCGGATTTGCAGTGGGAAAAAACCCGCCAGTTGAACGTAGGGCTGGATCTGGCGTTCTTCAACGGACGCGTATCCGCCGAATTCAACGTCTACAACAAATACACGACCAATGGCCTGCTGCAACTGACCTTACCGGCCACGACGGGCTTTAGCACCTACTGGAGCAACGCGGCAGAAATCAGCAACAAAGGCTTTGAATTAGGCATTCAATCGGTCAACCTTCAAACTTCTCAACTCAAATGGACGACGAGCCTGAATCTGGCCCGTAACGTCAATACCATTGAAAAACTCGAAACGCCTTTACGCTACGGCAGCCGCGATTTGATTTTGCAGCAGCAGGGTCATCCGTTGTACTCATTCTGGGTGTACAAGCAATTGTCCGTTGATCCGCAGACGGGGAACGTGGTCTATGAAGACGTCAACAAAGACGGAAAAATTACTACGGACGACCGGCAGATTCTGGGTAGCATTTGGCCCAAACTCTTCGGCGGTTTGACCAACAATCTGACCTACGGCGGCTTCGATCTGAATGTGTTCTTCTCCTTTTCGTACGGAAACAAAATTTACAATCACAACAAATTCTTCGGAGAGGGTGGGGGAGCCCGCGACGCGGCCCGGATCATTTTCGCCAGTAATCTGGCCCGCTGGCAGAAGCCCGGCGACATCACCGACGTACCCCGTCCCGACGGTGTCAACGTCAACAACTACCGCGATGGCGGCAGCCGCTGGCTGGAAGACGGCTCGTTCCTCCGCCTCCGCTCCCTCACGCTGGGCTATACCTTACCGAAAACTTGGTCGAAAAAAGTGGGACTGGACAACCTCCGCCTTTACGCCGTGGGTACCAACCTCTGGCTGCTGACCAAGTACACGGGTCTGGACCCCGAATCGAGTGCCAGCAGTGACCAGAACCAGCAGGGCATTGACCTGGGTACGCCCCCGCAGCCGGTGGGTTTGCAGTTGGGTTTAAACGTGACTTTGTAAGAACAGACCGTAATGAAAGCAACCTTTTCAATCCTAGTAAGTATTTTGTTCCTGACTTCCTGCCAGTCGTTTCTGGATGTGAAGCCGAAGGAATCTATTTCGGATGCCGTTACCATTACCGATAAAACTTCCGCTGAAACGGCCGTTCGCGGTGTGTACAGTGCTGTGGCGAGTAGCAATTACTACGGGACTAACTTTCAGGCCATCGGTTACCTGTCGGGTGATAACGTGGAATGGACTGGCTCGCAGTCCATCGTTCAGGAATTCATCAACCACAAAGTCAATGCCGATAATGGCATGGTCAGCGGCGTCTGGATCGCCATTTATCAGACCATCAACCGGGCCAACAACGTGCTGGCGAAGGTCAACGACGTCGCCGACCCGGCCCTGATTACTGCTTTGAAGAACCAGTACCTCGGCGAAGCGTATTTCGTACGGGCATTGGCCTATTTCGATCTAGCCCGCGTCTGGGGTGGAGTACCGCTGATTACCAAACCGACTGTAACGCCCGCCGACAACCGGGGCATTGCCCGCAGTTCCACCGCTGAGACCTATGCTCAGGTACTTAAAGATCTGGATGCAGCCGAGTCTCTACTACCCGCTACCACCGACCGCTACCGGGCCACCCAAAAGACGGTCTGGGCTTTGAAAGCCCGCTATTACCTCTATCAGAAAGATTGGGTCAAAGCGGAAGAATACGCCAGCAAGATTATCGGTGATGCAACAAACTATACCCTGATCAAGCCATATCGTACCTTTTTTGCCGATAACGCCCGGGGTACGCAGGAATCCATTTTCGAGATTTTCTACAACGGTACTACCGAAATCAATGCCCATCGCGGGCAGTGGCAGCCGCAAACCAACGGTGGAACGCGTCAGTGGGCACCCAATACGGCTCTGGTTACACTACTCAACGACGCCAGCGTGGGCGGAAACCGGAGCGTACTTGTCGCCAAAGACAACCAAAACCGCTGGTACGGCAACCTCTACTACCGCAACCCCGGCTCGGACCCCTCGTACGTACTTCGCATTGCCGAACAATACCTGATTCGCTCCGAAGCCCGGGCCCAACAAAACAAACTGACGACTGCTCTGAGCGATCTGAATGCCGTGCGGGATCGGGCCGGCCTGCCCGCTGCTACGGCGGCTACATCCGAGGATGTTTTACTGGCGATTGAAAACGAACGCCGCGTGGAATTTGCCCTGGAACCGCACCGCTGGTTTGACCTCGTACGGACGGGCCGAGCGGCGGCTGTACTGGGCGTTACAGATTCCAAACGTTACGTATTACCTCTTCCGGTAGATCAGCTACTGGTGGATAAAGCACTGGTTCAAAACGAAGGTTACTAACCTCTATTCAAACGATGGATCAACCAACGCATCTCCCGGAACCGGCCGCGTGGAGTACCGCCGAAAAAGCCATCTTCCGCTTTTTCTTTCTGTACTTTTTCATTCAGGTCGTACCGCTCGATTACAAGTATTACCAGTATCTGTTTTCCATCGACTGGCTACAGTTGAGTTACCGCGAAATTTTCTATCTCTCGCGGTACAGTCCTAAATTCATCGACGGAGCCGACAGCTTTCTTAACTGGGCCATTGTGGCGGGTATCGCTCTGGTGGGTTCGGTAGTGTGGAGTGTATTCGATCGCCAGAAGCGGGAATACAACCTGTTGTATTATTGGCTGCGGGTGCTGGTTCGGTATCGGCTGGCCGTGGGTGTGCTGGCGTATGGATTCATCAAGTTCTTTCCCGAACAATCACCGCTGCCTTCGCTAAGTCATCTGAACACTAATTACGGCGATTTTTCGGCCTGGAAACTCTTCTCCCTAAGTTTAGGCGTCGTACCGACCTACGAATCCTTTCTGGGTCTGATTGAAATTATCGGTGGCTTACTACTCCTGCATCGGAAAACGGCTACGATTGCCACGCTCATCATTCTGCCGTTTACGGGAAATGTTTTTGTTTCGAACCTGGCCTACGAGGGTGGTGAATACGTGTATAGTCTCTACCTAATCAGTCTGGCTTTGTTTCTGTTTTCCTTCGATGCTATTCGACTCTTTACATTGTTGTCGCTGGAAAAAGCTACCAAACCTAATCGCTTTCAGCCCGTATTCTCCGAGCAGTGGCTAAAAAACGCTCGGCTGGTGGGCAAGCTGGCGTTTATCGTCTTCTTCGTTTTCTTCTACGGGTATCAAACCTACGCTGGGCACCGGAAAGGATCGTATCAGTATCCCCGGCAAAAAGGACTTTCGCAGGCAGCGGGGCTGTATAATGTTAGCGAATTTAGTCTTAATGGAACGAACATTCCCTACTCAAAAACTGACCCTGTTCGCTGGAAAGATGTGGTGTTCGAAACCTGGGCTACCCTGAGTATTCGCTCCAACCGTCCGGTCATCATCGATTCACTCAATACGGAAGAGATTTTCGCCGCTGA